>JACCZX010000302.1 GCA_013695705.1 Burkholderiaceae bacterium
GGCCATACCGAAGCGTGTTGCGATCTGGCGCGGCTGGCGGGTTTGAATCCAGCCGCGGTGCTGTGTGAGGTGATGAACGATGACGGCACCATGGCGCGGTTGCCCGACCTTCTGCCGTTTGCCGCCGCACACGGTTTGCGGATCGGAACGATCGCTGATTTGATTCGTTATCGTGCCGCCAATGAATCACTGGTCGAACGCGTAGCGGTGCGCCGCGCTATGACGCCGGCGGGTGAGTTCGAGCTGATTGCGTACCGCGACGAACCGAGCGGCGCGGCGCATCTCGCACTGGTGCATGGTGTGCTGGCGCCCGATCGTGAAGCACTGGTGCGCGTTCACGAGCCACTATCGGTGCTTGACGTGCTTGATGTCGAAGCGTCGAGCCACGCGTGGCCGCTGTTAAAGGCGCTCAAGCGCATCGCGCAAAGTGATGGGGGCGTGCTGGTGATGTTGAATTGCGGCGAATCCGCGGAACAGCTTTTCGCGCACTTCGCGGCGACGATCGACAGCGGAGCGGATGACGCGCGTGCCACAAAAATGGATTTGCGCACTTATGGTGTCGGCGCGCAGATCCTGCGCGATCTGAACGTGCAGAAAATGAAGTTGCTCGCCCGGCCGCGCAAGATGCCGTCGATGGCGGGGTTTGGATTGCTGGTCACGGGCTATTTAGAGGATTGACGTCTGATGGCCAAAGACTCCATCGCGCCGGACTTCGACGGCGATGCTCTGCGCATTGGACTGGTGCAGTCGCGCTTTAACGAGTGGGCGTCGCGTGCGCTGAGCGATGCGTGCGTCAGCGAGTTGATCAGGCTTGGCGTTGACGAAGACGACATTACCCACGTCACCGTTCCGGGAGCGCTCGAAATTCCACTGGCGTTGGCGAAGCTCGCCGCCACCGAAGATTTCGATGCGTTAATCGCGCTTGGCTGCGTGATTCGCGGCGAGACGTTTCACTTTGAAGTGGTTGCCAATGAGTCCGCACGCGGCATCGCCGGGGTGTCGCTCGAATACGGCGTGCCGATTGCGAACGCAGTCTTGACCACTGAAAATGAAGAGCAGGCGAGAGTACGGGTCGATGAGAAAGGCCGCGATGCGGCGCGCGTCGCAGTCGAAATGGCCAATCTGCTGTGGGCGCTCGATGCAGACGGCGAGGAGATGGTTGCAGGCGAGAGTCAGGCATGAACGAGCACTCTTCTGCAGCTCCAGTTTCACGCGCTGCCAGGGGCGGTGCTCGCAGTGCGCGGCGGCGCTCGCGCGAGCTCGCACTGCAGGGCCTGTATCAGTGGCTGGTCGGCGGCAATGACGCCGCTGCGATCGAGGCACAACCCCTGGACGAGGGCCAGGCACTGGCGGCGGTCGACATTGGGCATTATCGCGAAGTGCTCAATGGCGCCATTGATAACGCTGCGAATCTCCGCGCTCGCTTTACACCGCATCTTGATCGCACCATCGAGGTCCTGTCGCCGGTAGAACATTCGATCCTGTTGATCGCGACGTACGAGCTGCAGCATCGGGTAGAGATTCCGTACCGCGTCGTCATCAACGAAGCGGTCGAGCTGGCCAAGAATTTTGGCGGCACCGATGGTTTTCGTTACGTGAACGGCGTGCTCGATAAAGTCGCAGCAGAGCTGCGGCCGGCGGAAGTCAGCGGACGCAGCCGGGTTCCCGGCTGATTTGTGGCAGGGAGGGCTTCAATCGGCGAGTTTGAGCTGATCGAACGCTTTTTCAGGCGCTCATCGCCACAAAATTCATCTGTGGCGCTTGGCGTCGGCGATGATTGCGCGCTAATCGCATCGGAAGCTGGCGCGCAATGGGCGGTGTCGACCGATACGCTGGTCGAGCACGTCCATTTTCTATCTGATGTAGATCCTGCTGCGCTCGGTCACAAGGCGCTCGCCGTCAGTCTTTCCGATCTCGCGGCGTGCGGCGCCACGCCGCGCTGTTTTTTCTTGGCGCTTGCGCTGCCAAGCGCCGATCCGGCCTGGCTCGAGCGTTTCAGTGACGGCATGTACGCGTTGGCCGACCTTCATTGCTGCGCGCTTGCCGGCGGCGATACTTCTCGTTCATCGGCAGGCATCGTGATCACGATCACTGCGCTGGGCTATGTTCCGACCGGGGACGCTCTTCTCCGCTCGGGTGCGCGAGTGGGGGACGACATCTGGGTTTCAGGCGAACTGGGCGACGCCGCACTCGGGCTCGCGTTTCGGCGCGGCGATGTGGATTTGCCGCAGGCGGCTGCGCAAAGAGTCGTTACGAAGCTCGAGCTGCCGGTGCCGCGCGTGCTTCTGGGAGTGCGGCTGCGCGAACTCGCCAGCAGCGCGATCGATTTATCGGACGGGCTGGTGGGCGATTTGCGCCATGTCATGCGTGCATCTGGCGTCGGCGCCGTCGTCAACTGGGCGCAAATACCGCGCTCCGCAGTGCTCCAACAGCAGCCAATTCCCACGCAACAGCGCCTGGCGCTGGCGGGCGGCGACGACTATGAGCTCCTGTTCACCGCGGCATCCGAACGCCGCGCCCAGGTGATAGCGGTGGCTGCCGGGCTCGTGCCCGTCACGCGAATCGGTATTGTCACATCGACCACCGGTCTTGAGGTGGTAGACGAGGACGGAGCGGCGGTGGACACTGGCATGATTGCTTTCGAGCATTTTTGATAACAGGGATGAACGACGCTGCAACCATCGAACACTTGGCAGGGCGCCTGGGCTCCGCGCTCCGTGCGCAACATTTGATGCTTGCGACTGCGGAGTCGTGCACGGCAGGCGGAGTCGGGTACGCCATCACCCTGCTGCCGGGAGCGAGCGGCTGGTACGACCGCGGCTTCATTGCCTACTCAAATGAGGCGAAGATGCAGATGCTCGGCGTGTCTGCGGCCTACCTGCGCGACTTTGGCGCGGTCAGCGAGCCGGTCGCGCGCGCGATGGCGCTGGGCGCGTTGTCACACGGCGCTCAGGTATCGATGGCAGTGACCGGGGTGGCGGGCCCCGACGCAGGGTCCGACGACAAGCCGGTAGGCACCGTGTGTTTCGCGTGGGCGATTCGTCGGGATGTGTCAAATGCGCCGTGGGTCAAGACGCAGACGCAGCACTTGACGGGTGATCGTCATGCGGTACGCACGCGCAGCATCATCATTGCGCTTGAGACATTGGTGGGGCTGCTGGAACAGCGCGAGGACATTTGAGTACAGAGTCGCGCGGGCGAGCAGGCGCAGAGCTGTTCGCCGGTCTTGCGCTTGAAAAACACAACGTCAATGGCGTGAACCTCAACGCCCGATATGGCGGCCGCGGGCCTCCTTTACTGCTGTTGCACGGATTCCCGCAAACACACGCAATCTGGCACAAGGTCGCGCCGCAACTCGCGCAGCGTTACACGCTGGTTATGCCAGACCTGCGCGGCTACGGCGATTCGGACAAGCCTGTCAGTGGCGCGGACCATGCCCAGTATTCGAAGCGCTCGATGGCGCTCGATGCCGTCGAGCTGATGCGTTCATTGGGATTTGAGCGTTTCTTTGTCTGTGGCCATGATCGCGGCGGGCGCGTGGCGCATCGCCTCGCGCTTGATCATCCGCAATCTGTCGCAGCGTTAATGGTGTTGGATATTTCGCCGACGCTGACGATGTACGGGCGCACCACGATGGATTTCGCAAGCGCGTACTACCACTGGTTCTTTCTGATCCAACCCGCGCCGCTGCCCGAAACGCTGATCGCGGCCGATCCGATCTTTTATTTACGCAATAAGCTCGGCGGATGGGGCTCCGCCGGCATCTCGCTGTTCGACCCGCGCGCGCTTGCCGAATACGAACGATGCTTCACGCCGGCTGCGATCCACGCGATGTGCGAGGACTACCGCGCCGCGGCGTCAATCGATCTCGAGCACGACCGGATGGATGTGCAAGCCAACAGGCGTGTCGAGTGCCCGCTGCGCGTACTGTGGGGCGAACGCGGCGTCGTCAACAAGCTTTTTACGCCGATTGCGGACTGGCAGGAACGTGCGAGCCAGCGCGTAACTGGCCATGCCACGCCGACCGGGCACTACATCCCAGAGGAAGCGCCGGAATTGCTAGCCGCGCAAATGCAAAGTTTCTTTACACACTGATTCCGCATACTGATTTTGTAGACTGAGTTGATGCGTCGATGCTTTTTTGTTCGCGCCGCGCTTGTCGGAGCAACGTTTGCACTCGTTCCGGCCGCGGCGGTTGAAACGGTCAAGGACAGCGCGCGTGCGCCAGGCTTTTGCATGTCCGGCGCCAGCGCTTTGCCGGCGGGCGCGGCGCGCGAGCTGCCAATTGGCAACTATCGTGGCCCGCGCGCATCGAGCAACGAAAAGGCGCAGCGATTCTTCGATCAGGGACTGGTGTTCGGCTGGGGATTTAATTTCCCCGAGTCCGTGCGCTCGTTTCGTGCCGCCGCCCGGCTCGATCTCGACTGCGCGCTGTGTCGCTGGGGCATTGCGTGGTCGCTTGGGCCAAGTATCAATCACGATATGCAGGCAGCCGACGTGCCGATAGCTCTCGATGCCTTGGTGCAGGCGCGCGTCATTGCAAAGCCCGGCTCGCGCGATCGTTTGCTGATCGACGCACTGTCGGAGCGCTACGCCGATCGCCCCGGCGTGCGCACCGAGCAGCTCGCGCAGAATTACGCGCGTTCGATGCGCGCGCTGACAGAGCGACACGCCGATGATGCTGACATTGCGGTGTTGGCTGCCGAAGCCATGATGAATCAGCATGCGTACGACTATTGGCGCAAAAATGGCACGCCGCAGTCATGGACGCCGGAGATCGTAGAGATGCTTGAGATGGCGTTGCGGCTGGCGCCGATGCATCCGGGCGCGCACCACTACCGCATTCATCTGTACGAGGACTCGCGCCAACCCGAGCTCGCATTGGCATCGGCCGAGCAACTTGGCGCGCTGACGCCGATCGTTGGTCATCTGGTGCATATGCCGTCTCACGTGTTCTTCCGGCTCGGGCGCTATCGCGATGCGACGGTGGCAAATGATGCAGCGGTGCGGGCCGACCGTGAATACGCGGCCTTGGCGGGAAATGAATCCGACTACGCGCTGCATCATCTGCATTTCCTGTGGGCGTCGGCGCTGTGGAGCGGTGAGCGCGACACTGCGCTGCGTGTGGCCGATCAACTGGCAACCGCGGCCGCATCGCCCAGTACCAATAGGATCGATGGCCGCGATGGAACTCGTCAGCACTTGCTGTCGGCGCCAGACTTGACCCTGGTTCGCTTTGGGCTCTGGCAAGAACTCGCCGCGCGGGTCGACGCAGGTGCAGCCAGCGGCCCGTATCAGCGCGGCTTGACGCAATTCGCAGCCGGAATCGCGCATGCCAAGCGCGGCGACGTCGCACTTGCACGCAACAAGCTTGCAGCGCTGCGGCGTTCCGCGCGCGACACCTCGGCTGCCGCGCTGACGGTAAAAAACATCAATCGGGCGGCCGACGTGTTATCCATTGCGCGGGCACTGTTGCAATCTGCCATTGCGAGCGCGCGCGGTGCGCACAGCGATGCAGTGCGTAACGCGCGCGCTGCTGTCATCGCCGAAGACCGCCTGGAAAGCGATGATCCTCCTGCATGGCCGTTGCCGGCGCGGCACGTATTGGCGGCAGCGTTGCTGCATGCCGGCCGCGCGCATGAAGCTGCAAGGACGTACCGTGCAGACCTCGACCGCTATCCAGACAATTGCATTGCCCGGATAGGACTGGCCGCGGCCGAACGCAAGCGATCATCGACTGTCTCGTTGCAACCTCCGGCGCGCAGTGCTGCGCCTCCACCGCAGTGTTTTGAGTAACGCTATGCCCATCGAAGTGTTGGTTCTACTCGGCTTGATAGCGCTCAATGGCGTGTTCGCGATGTCAGAGATCGCTCTCGTCACTGCGCGCCGGGCACGCCTGCAACTCCTGGTAGAAGAGGGAGATCGCGGCGCGGCGGCAGCAATGGCGTTGAACACGGAGCCCACTCGGTTTCTATCGACGATTCAGGTTGGCATTACATCGATTGGAATCACCAGCGGCATCGTTGGGGAGGCTGCGTTCGCCACTCCGCTGAGCCACTGGTTGATCGAAATGGGAGGTAACCCGGCTAACGCGCGGCTCGGCGCAACGGTGCTGGTCGTATTGGTCATCACATACGTCTCGATTGTGATTGGCGAGCTGGTGCCGAAGCGGCTGGGTCAGATTTGGCCGGAGGCGATTGCGCGCAATGTGGCGCGGCCGATCAGCTGGCTCGCGATTGCGGTGCGGCCGTTCGTGCGGTTGTTGTCATCGTCGACCGATTTGTTGCTACGGCTGTTTGGGACGCGTGGCAGGCGTGCCACGTCAGTGACCGAAGAGGAAATTCACGCGCTGATACAGGAAGGCTCGGACCATGGTGTCATCGACGAACAGGAGCGCGCCATGGTGCGCAACGTGTTTCGTCTCGACGATCGGCAAATCGCGTCGCTGATGACGCCCCGCTCGGACATCGTGTACATCGACCTGGAAGATTCGGCGGCAGACAATCTGAACAAGGTGATCGAGGCGCAGCGATCGCGTTTCCCGGTGTGTCGCGGCGGGCTGCGCGATGTGGTCGGCATCATCAGCGCAAGCAGTTTGTTGCAGCAGACGATTCGCGGCCAGGCACCGGATTTTTCAAAAGGATTGGCCGCCGCCGCGTACGTTCCGGAATCATTGACCGGCATGGAATTGCTCGAGACATTTCGCACTTCGACTTCGCACCTGGCGCTGGTGGTCGACGAGTATGGCGAAATTCAAGGTCTGGTTTCGTTGCAGGATCTGCTCGAGGCAATTACTGGCGAATTTAAAACGCCGAGTGTTGACGACGCATGGGCGGTGCAACGACAGGATGGTTCGTGGCTACTCGACGGCTTGATTCCGTTGCCCGAGTTGAAGGATCGACTCGCATTCGCCGCCGCACCCGAAGAAGAACTCGGCCGCTATAACACCCTGAGCGGGATGGTGATGTTGCTTCTCGGGCGGGTGCCACGGACCGGCGACGTTGCCGAGTGGCAGGGTTGGCGCTTCGAGATCGTCGACATGGACAAACATCGGATCGACAAAGTGCTCGCGGTGCATTTGCCTGAAAAGACACAACGCGATGATGAGAATCGAAGCGATGCAGGCGCCGAGGCACCGCGCTGATAGCCTCTACGCCGGCACCCGTCGGTAGCGGTTAATTTCATCACGCGCGATCCGCGCTGCAGCCCGCGATGCGGCTGCAAAATGCTCACCCTGCCCAGCATAGATAATTGCGCGCGACGAGTTGACGATGATGCCCGCGCCGTCCGCAGCCTGTCCGGCTGTGACGCTGGCTTGCACGTCACCGCCCTGGGCACCGATGCCGGGCACGAGCAGCGGCATTTCGCCGACCAGTTCGCGCACGCGTGCAAGTTCATTCGGATACGTGGCGCCGGCCACCAGGCCAAGTTGGCCGCCGCGATTCCATTGCATCGCCAGCCGCGCAACGCGCTCATACAGCCGCTCGCCGCCAACGTCGAGCATTTGCAAATCATCACCGCTGGCATTGCTGGTACGGCACAACAGAAACGTGCCGCGGTCTGCGTACTCCAGATACGGCTCGATCGAATCGAAACCGAGATACGGCGACAGCGTTACCGCGTGCGCGTTGTAACGCTCGAACACTTCGCGCGCGTAGTGGTGCGCGGTCGATGCCATGTCGCCACGCTTGGCATCCAGAATCACGGGAATCGCTGGATGCGCTTCCCTCGCATACGCAATCAGGCGCTGCAACGAATCTTCCGCGCCGGCCGAAGCGAAATAGGCAATTTGCGGTTTGAATGCACAGGCGAAACCGGCGGTCGCATCGACGATCGATTTGCAGAATTCGAAGAACGGGTCGGCGCCATTGCGCAAATGCTCAGGAATCCGCGCAAGGTCAGGATCAAGTCCAACACAAAGCAATGTGTTGGCCGCGCGCCAGCGCGCCTTGAGCATGTCAACAAACTTCATACGGCCTCCGTCGCGAAGTCTACAGAGCCGGTGTCGGCTTTAGCGCGATGAGCGCGGTTCGCTTGTCCAGGCGCGACCGCGTGCTGCTCGTACTGCTAACTCTCTTCTGGGGGTATCAGCTGGCCGGTGATGAAGCTCGGTGTCGACGAGTTGCCGCCACTTTACTTTCGCACCCTCTGTATTGCCCGGCGGCGTGCTGATCATCGGGCTGTGGGCGGTGGTGACGCGAGTCCCAATGCGCGTGCCCGTGGGCGGCGAGTAGCCGTCGTGGCATGACTATGCGGCGCTTTCGCTGATCGAGGTAGCGCTGTCGACTGTTTTTCTGGCGCCCAGGAGTTCGGGCGTCGAGTGGAGGACATGAGATGCGCGCGATCGTAATCCCGACGCTGCGCGCCGAACCAGTTCGGCTCGTCCGAGCGGACGCTGATGTGCCGCTCAATTTGCCGGCTTGCGGAAGAGCTCGATGCGCTCGGGAGTCGGCGGGTGGGTTGATAGATACGCCGGCCACTGTTTGCCCGGGCTGCGTTTTTCATGGGCTTTTTGCATGCGTTCGAACAGCGTTGCCAGCGATGCGGTCGAAATTTTATTTTTTTGCAGCAAATCGATCGAGTAGTTGTCGGCTTCGCGCTCCATCGCGCGCGAGTAGTCGAGCTCGATCAAAATCGCGGGCAGCGCCGCCAGAACGGTGCTGACGTCGCCGACCAGCACGGCCGCGGCCGCGCCCACCGCGGCGCTTGCAAACAGCCGTCGCATCAAATGGCGATGCTCGATGTGCCCAAGCTCATGCGCCAGCACCCCTATTACCGCATCGTTGTCTGGCGCCAGCTCTACCAGCGCGTCGGTGACGTAAATCACGCCGCCCGGCAGCGCAAGCGCGTTTGGGCCGATTTTTGACGCCCGAAAACGAATTTCGTAGTCGCGCTCATCGCGCGGCGCAATTTCTTCAAAGCGATCGATCAGCGCTTCGCGCCGCGCGCTCGACAGCTCGGTCGCCGAAAAAATTCGTTTCTCCAAGAACGCGGTGGCCTCGCGACCGAGCTTTTGTTCCCAACTCAGCGGTACCTGTTGGGCGATCGCCTCGGCGGCAACGGGCAGCGCCCAGCGATAAGCGGCGAACAGAAACACGATCAGGCCGACGACGGCGAAAATGACGCCGCGCCACTGGTTCTGCCACGCGACTACAAACGAATCGCGATGCCCCGAGCTTGCGAGCAGCTGCGAAAACGCGGCGTTGTCTGCGACCTCGCAATAAGAACCGTCGCTTAGCGTCACGATCCTTGGTGCGTGTGCGAGCGGCTCGGATACTTTCAATTGCGCAAGCGGCACACGCCGCGCGATGCCGTCGCCGTCAATGTCGAGCTCATGATCGACGACAGAAACCCGCACCGCGTGCGCGCGGGAGCTGGTGCCATCGAAATAACGAGCATCCAGGCTGCTCACAGCCCGATGTCGATGTCGAACAGATCGGCCGCGCCTTCTCCCGCGGCGGCAACCTGCTCGGCCGATGCATCGCTTAGGAATTGATCCATGCCGGCCGTGGTCATGGCTGCCACCACCTGCAGCCGATATTTGAGACTTCGTATCACGGCAAACGGAGTGAACAGTCCCAGTGTGAGAAAAAGTAGGATGATGTTGACGAAGTAAATACGCGTCATCGGCAGCATGCGCGCCTGGCTCGTGAAGCGCACTTCGCCAAGGGTCGTGTTGTTCCAGATCCGGTTCTGCAGCAGCACGACAAAGGCGGCGATCAGCAACAGGTACAGCGCATAGAACACAATGATTCCAACCGCGATGCCGACGTAGGGAATCTCTCCGCCCGCCTGGTAAAAACCGTAACCGACGGCGAATACGATGCCTCCGACCACCACCGCGACACCGAGCGAAATGAGAAAGACGATGCCATAGATAGCGTAGAAGGTGCCGGCCGTGGCAGTGAAGCGCGCGGCGGTCGATCCGAGAAAACTGTTGCCGTGCTGGTAACGCTTGAAGCGATAGTGCAGATAAGGCACGAGCGCGAAGTAGAGCAGGAATGCGATGCCGAAGAACGCGGCAAACCAGGCGGGTGGATCGAACGCCTCTTCGTCTACAAATGCGCCCGCCAGTGCGCCTGACAAAACGGCGAGCAGCACCGGTGCAGCGATCAGATACAGCTCACCGAGGCGGCCGGCGAAACGAAAACGAATGCCGCGGTAGCTCGAATAGCGCAAACGAAAGCGCAGCGACTGCCAAATCAGCCATGGAAAGATCGCGGCCAGCAAAGCTAGAGTGACGAGGCCGGCCGTCAGTGAAAATCGGAAGCTGAAGTTGTAGGCGATCACCAGCACCAGCGCGATCAACCTGCCTTTCAATATCGCGATTGGAGAACCGTGGTAGTCGAACGACGAGCCGGCGATCTGCGTGTTGCGGTACATGTATTTCAAGCGCCGCACCTTGGCCCACGCTGAGTAAATGCCGAGCGTGACGATCGTCAGCAATAAATTGACGATCCATATGCGGAAGTACTCGCTGCCGCTGCCGAGAAAGCGCACCGGATATTCGGTCGCAACATCGCCGGCGGGCGCCGCTGCTGCCGCTGCGGATACATCATGCATGATCACCCTCTCTGTTCTTGTGGCGCGGTTGTAGCGGAGTGCCGGCGCAAGAGCAATCACGGGGCGAAAGAAAGCCCGCCGAAGCGGGCTTTCTTTGACTCTACAAAGTGAAGGCGTTCGACTACATGTCCATACCGCCCATGCCGCCCATGCCGCCCATCCCACCGGGCATACCACCACCGCCGCCCTGTTTTTCTTCGACCATCTCGGCCACCATCGCATCGGTCGTCAACATCAGACCGGCAATTGAAGCCGCGTTTTGCAGCGCCATCCGCGTGACCTTGGTCGGGTCCAGAACGCCCATCGCGACCAAATCGCCGTACTCGTGCGTCTGTGCATTGAAGCCGAAGTTGCCTTGACCCGCGGCGACCTTGTTGACGACGACACTGGGCTCTTCGCCGGAATTCTCGACGATCTGGCGCAGCGGCTCTTCCATTGCCCGCAACACGATCTTGATGCCGGCGTCCTGATCGGCGTTGTCACCCTTGACCTTGGAGACTGCCTGCTTGACGCGGATCAACGCAACTCCGCCACCTGCGACCACGCCTTCTTCCACCGCAGCACGGGTTGCATGCAGCGCATCTTCAACGCGCGCTTTCTTTTCTTTCATCTCGACTTCAGTGGCGGCGCCGACTTTGATCAACGCCACACCGCCGGCGAGTTTCGCAACGCGCTCTTGCAGCTTTTCCTTGTCGTAGTCGCTAGTGGCCTCTTCGATTTGCGCGCGGATTGCTTTAACGCGGCCCTCGATATTTTTGCCGTCACCGGCGCCGTCAATCAGCGTGGTGTTTTCTTTTGCAACTTCAACACGCTTGGCTTGCCCAAGATCGTTCAGCGACGCTTTTTCGAGCGTCAGACCGACTTCCTCAGCGATTACGGTGCCGCCAGTCAAAATGGCGATGTCTTCGAGCATTGCTTTGCGACGATCACCGAAGCCCGGCGCTTTGACCGCGACGGTTTTCAGTATGCCGCGAATGCTGTTGACCACCAGCGTCGCGAGCGCTTCGCCTTCGACTTCTTCGGCCACAATCAGCAACGGGCGACCGGCTTTGGCGACTTGCTCGAGGATCGGCAACAACTCACGAATGTTGCTGATCTTTTTGTCGTGCAACAACACGTACGGGTTGTCGAGAACGGCAATCTGTTTGTCGGGCTGGTTGATGAAGTAGGGCGACAGATAGCCGCGGTCGAACTGCATTCCTTCGACGACTTCGAGCTCGTTGTTCAGCGACTTGCCGTCTTCCACGGTAATAACGCCTTCCTTGCCGACCTTGTCCATCGCGTCGGCAATGATCTTGCCGATCTCTTCATCGGCGTTTGCCGAGATCGCGCCAACTTGCGCGATTTCCTTGCTGGTAGTGGTCGGACGCGAAAGTTTTTTCAACTCTTCGATAGCCGCGACAACTGCTTTGTCGATGCCGCGCTTCAGGTCCATCGGGTTCATTCCGGCGGCAACGTACTTCATGCCCTCGGCGATGATCGACTGCGCCAGCACGGTGGCGGTGGTGGTGCCGTCGCCCGCGTTGTCCGACGTCTTGGACGCGACTTCCTTGACCATTTGCGCGCCCATGTTTTCGAACTTGTCTTTCAGCTCGATCTCCTTGGCCACCGATACACCGTCCTTGGTGACGGTCGGCGCGCCAAAGCTGCGCTCAAGCACCACGTTACGGCCCTTGGGGCCGAGGGTTACCTTGACTGCATTGGCGAGAATATTCACGCCGCGCACCATGCGGTGCCGGGCGTCGTCGCCAAAAAATACTTGTTTAGAAGCCATAAAATGAATACTCCAAAAATTTTAAGTAGTCGGACCGCGCAGCGGGCCGATGGTCAATGGATGGGCGTTATGCAATAACGCCCATCAAATCTTCTTCGCGCATCACCAGCAGCTCGTCGCCTTCGACCTTGACGGTCTGGCCCGAGTACTTGCCGAACAGCACGCGATCGCCGACTTTGACGTCGAGCGTAATAACCTTGCCGTTATCGTCGCGCTTGCCCGGACCGACAGCGACTATTTCGCCTTGATCTGGTTTTTCGGCGGCGTTGTCAGGAATGACGATGCCAGAGGCAGTCTTACGCTCGTTGTCCAGGCGTTTGACCATTACTCGATCGTGCAGAGGACGGATCTTCATGGGTTCTCCAGGTTGATAATTTCTCGACAGGGCGAGAAAACGAAAATCGGAAGCGGCGAATAATGCCACCTATTAGCACTCTCCGCATTCGAGTGCTAAATGGGAGCAAACCGCCCCGATTCAAGCCTGGAAAACTGTTTTCACACAAGCCGCAACCGCTCAAGAGCCAAACACGAGCGCCCGTCGCTTAGAAGTGACCACTAACATTTACCCGTGAGACTGTAAGGTTCGTCCTAGCGATGAACACGCAGTAAGAGAAAATTTTCTTCAACCGTACTGCAAACGCGCTATTAGGTGACCCCCGCGGGCGCCGAAGATTAGGCGTTAACCGTAATGGGGTGTTACGTGGCAATCGATTTTCCGCTTCGGCTTCCGCAACATTGGCTTGCATCGTCTGCACCCAGAGGCAAAGGGCCGAAGGAAACGTTGCGCGCTTTTGTCGACAGCGTGATGAGCTACACGAAAATGGACGTGCCGACGGTCGAGTTGTTCGAGACCGCAGTCACATTCGACGAGAAGCATCGCGATCCCTTGTCGGCTCACCAATGTTTGTCGCGTACCTTCGGCAAGAAAGCGGGGGTCAGCTTCGTGTTTCGTGCCGATACCGCGAGCCCGGGCCGATACTGGGTTTATTCGGCCGATCCGTGGCTCGAGCCGCCAGCCGAAGCAGTTAGTGCGCTCGCCCCGAAGCGACTGATGGTGCAGTTATGCGAAGGACTGCCGTATCGATTTACGCTCGAAGCGTGTGTCGGCCGTGAAAAACTGGTTGCCGGCGAAAAAGAGGTCGAACCATTTCGCACGGCGGAGGAAGTCGAGGCGTGGATAAAAGTCACCGGCCCGAAGCTCGGCTTCAAAGTCGACTTCTTTAACGTGGCCATCAAGGAACTGCAGTTTCCCTATGGTGAGCGCACCATAAAGTTGCCGTACGCTTCGATCGAAGGTGTGCTGCAGGTGACAGATGCCGAGTTGATGAAACGGCCGTTGTTACGTGGTATCGGCTCGTATCGCAGAGTCGGTTTGGGGCTGCTGCAGTTGTCCAACTGACTGCGATCGTTAACCGTACGCGCCGGGATGCGCTTTTGGTTTTGTCCCCCGCGCTATGCGTCATCGCGCCCCGATCCGCAGCTCTTCCGTCCACACGCTTTCCGGCTGCGTTAGAAGAAACCGCACGGCTTCGGCCACCTCGCTCGGCTGCAGAAATTTTTCGCCTTGTGCCTGCCGCTGCAACTTGCCCTCGATCGTGTCGGCCCCGAAATCGGTCAGGATGCCTCCGGGCAAAATCGAACTGACCCGGATGCCTTGCCCTCGCAGCTCGAGCGCCAACGTGCGCATCAGCGCCAGCAGTGCCCACTTGCTCGCTGCGTACGCGCCCAGGCCGGGCATCACGCCATAAGAAAACTCAGAGCCGATCGCGATCATCATTCCCCGCGTCGCGCGTAGATGCGGAATCGCTGCGCGCGCGACAAGAAACGCGCTGGTCACATTGGTGGCAAACACGCGCTGCCAATTTTCGAGCGAAAACTGCTCGATGCCTCCTACCAGCCCGACCCCCGCATTCAGGATGACAGCGTCGAGACGCGCGAAGTGGCGGACCGCCGTTTCCATGGCGCACGTGACGTCGGCCTCATTGGTAAGATCGGCAGCGATCGGGAGCGCGCAGGCGACAAGCAATGCACGACTCAGAATCTGGTCGCTGCGCGTGTTGACACCGAGCGGCAGCCGCTGTTGATTCGTGTGATCGCCGCATGTTTCCGCCACCGATGTGAGCAGATCTGCGCGTCGCGCCACCAGTGCCACCTTCGCTCCGCTCGCTGTCAGCATGCGCGCGATCGTCGCGCCGACGCCGCTGCTAGCGCCCGCTACCAGGATGACTTTATCCCGCAATGAATTGGTCACTGCAGTTTTCGAGTGGATTTTTTCTGTCATCCGACTCGAGCGACGTCGACTCGCATCCCGCCCGCTGCAAGTGATTTTTCAAACGCAAGCGTTAGCGCCAATGTGCGCACCCCCTCCTCGAAGCTGGCGCCGACTGCGCCCGGATCAGCTGCGCGCGCCGCAGTAATGAACTTGCGAAGCGACGCATACCAGGAGGCTGCGCCCGAGAAGCCATGCGGCACGATATTGGAAATTGGCTCGGCTATGTGCGAGATTGCGGACCCATCACAATGGCCCGACATTGCCTCCGGAAAAAAATTCAGATGCAGATGCAGATCGCGGGCGACCACGTCGATGCTCCAACGCCCGCCATGAGTGGCGCAGCTCAGGCCGAAACTCCCCACGCCGCCCGATGCAAATTCGATCGTCGCCGCCGCGACATCCTCGACCGCGCACCCCGCAGGTTCCAGTAAATTGCGCGCGCCGACATACGTAACGCGCCGGGCGTCACCGCCGAACAGCCGCATCAAGTCGATGATATGCGTACCCGACTCGACCAACGCCCCGCCCGAGAGTGACTTATCGCGCCACCACACCGGCGGAGGTGCGGCGGTAATGACCGTGCCCTGAATCAATCCCACAGCACGACTGCCCAACAAAGTGCGTGCCCGGTGCACAAGTGGCGAACTGCGCCACATATAGCCGCTGGCGGCGACCACGCCGGACTTGCGCACCGCGTCGAGGTCATGCAACGCTGCTTCGATACTGAGACCGACCGGCTTTTCCGCATACAGATGAACGTCGGCATTCGCGATGCGCGCGACGACACCGGCGGTGGCAAAGGGCGGCAGGCAGACAATCAGTGCATCGAGTCCGCAGCTCAGCAGTTCGTCCAGGCCTGACACCACCGCCGCTTTGCGTGAGTCAGCCAGGTCGTGAGCGCGCGCGGAATCAATGTCCGCCACTGCGACCAACTCGGCTTCGGGTATTTGATCGAGGTTGCGCGCGTGGATTCCGGCGATCGTCCCGGCGCCCAGCATGCCGAGGCGAAGTGCGCGATCGGTCATCTCTGTGAAACGTCAATTGCTATTCTAAACACGCGTGTCCTCACGCGACATAATAGCGAGCAAGCGAAGCGGTATGTATCCGACGACAGTCACCGCTGCACATATGCAATCGCAAACGAAAACGGCGCCGAGCCCCCTTTTTTAGGCGCATTCATGAACCCTCGGAACATCGAACGCGGCTTACGATCGCGTGACAAATGATGCTGACGACCTTATTGAAAGTGGCGTTCACAACCGGCATGACGCTGCTGCTTGCGTCGCCAGCGGCGGTGACAGCGCAGCCCGTGCAAGGCGCTGCGCTGCTACCTGAGGCGGTGCTTGTCGCGCTGAAGCAAGCCAACGTGCCGGCGTCCGCGGTCGGCGTCGCCGTCATTCCGTTGTCTGGCGCGGGGTTGACGCTGGCGGCGAATGAAAGCCAGTCGATGAATCCGGCATCGACGATGAAGCTAGTTACCACGCTGGCCGGGCTCGAGCTGCTCGGTCCGCAGTATCAATGGCGCACTGATGTGCTAAGCGCAGCCCCGGTGCGCAACGGCGTGCTCGAAGGCGATTTATGGCTGCGCGGCAGCGGCGATCCGCAACTTGTGATTGAAGATATGTGGCTGTTGGTGCAGCGACTGCGCGGCGCCGGGGTGCGTGAGATTCGCGGCAATCTAATGCTCGATCGCAGCGCCTTCGAGCCGGCACCGCATGATTCAGGCGCCTTTGATGGCGAAGCGCTGCGGCCCTATAACGCCGGGCCCGATGCTCTGTTGTTGAACTACAAGGCCGTTAGTTTTCATTTTTCAGTGGACGCCGATGCGAAGCAGGCACGCGTCTACCCTTTGCCTGCCCTGGCAGGCATGGTGGTGCCGCCAACGGTGCGCGGCACTGAGGGCGCTTGCAACGACTGGCGTGGACGTCTCGGCGGCGACTTCACTGATCCGCTGCGTCCGGTGTTTCGAGGCGCTTATCCGCTGTCGTGCGGCGACAAGGTCTGGCACGTCAGCGTTTTGAGCAATGTGCAATACGCCGAAGCGTTGTTTCGTTCGCTCTGGGAATCGAGCGGCGGTGTGTGGAAGGGCCGCGTTCGCGAAGGTTTGGTACCGGCGGATGCGAAAAGATTGGCACAACACGAATCCAAGCCGCTCGCCGAAGTGATTCGCGACATCAACAAGTACAGCAATAACGTAATGGCGCGGCAGTTGTTTCTTACGCTCGGAGCGGAGGCCACGCGCCGCCCAGCGAACACCGAGCGCGCGCAGCGGGCGGTGGGTGACTGGCTGGTAGCTCGCGGCCTCGATCGTCGTGACTTCGTGCTCGAAAATGGCGCTGGGTTATCGCGCGTCGAGCGTGTGACGCCGGCGGGGCTTGCACGATTGCTGCAGGGTGCATTCGCGTCGCCACTTATGCCCGAATTCGTGTCGTCGCTGCCGATCGTTGGTATCGATGGCACCATGCGCCGTCGCAGCGGCGCCGCCGGATCAGCGCATATCAAGACGGGGTTGTTGTCAGATACGCGCGCTATCGCAGGCTACGTGCTGGCAGCGAGCGGTAAGCACTATGCGGTGGTGGCGATTATCAATCACCCCAACGCCGGCGCCGGGCAACCGGCGCTCGACGCGCTGCTCAACTGGATATTTGTGCAGGGCTAGCGTGCACCGTCACATACCGCTGTACTTGATCGTGCATCCGTACGCCTGATTGCTCGCCTTTGACACAGGCTTGCCTGCTTTCACATCGGTCAACGCAGCCACGACATAGTTGCTCGCTGTTTTGACGTCGGCCACATTGGTGCTTCGTTTGTCGTCGATCGCGCCGGCGTAAACCAGCGTTCCATTGGGGTCGATCACGTACATGTGCGGCGTGACTTTGGCGCCGAAGGCGCGTCCCACTTCGCCCTTCGTATCCATCAGTACAGCCGTGGGCGCCGCGTTGTGCTGCTTGAACCACGCAGCCAGCTTAGCGGGCGCCATGTAGTCCGAATTATCGTCGGCCGTCGAGTTGATCGACAGCCACGCAACATTTTCAGCGCCGAAGCGTTTCTGCAGCGACTGCATGTTGCCGCTGTCGTAGTGCTTCTGCACGAACGGGCAACCGGGGTTGTTCCACTCGAGCACGACGTACTTACCTTTGAAGTCGGCTAACGACACTTGCTTCCCGGCGACATCTGCCGCGCGAAAATTGGGAGCAGATTGACCTGGCGTTGGCTGCGCCAGCACACCGGCAGTCAGTGACGATGCGAGCAAGCCCGTTAGCAATGATCGAGTCAGTTTAATTTTGATTTCTCCTTGAGTTTGTCAAGCGCGGCAAGAACGATGCCTTCGGTCAACAACTCAGGCAGCACCGCTGCTTCTCCGGTGCGATCGTAAAGCACGTAAAGCGGCACGCCGTTGCGGCCGAACTGTGCCAGTGCCTGTGTAATGCGCTCATCGCGGTTGGTCCAGTCGGCGCGCATTAGCACCACGTTGTCCGCAGCAAAGCGGCTCTTCACGCTCTCAGCGCGCAGTGCGACGCGTTTGTTGACCTGGCACGTCACGCACCACGCGGCGGTAAAGTCGACGAACACCGCTTTGCCTTCTCCACGCAGCTGCGCGAGTTTTTCAACCGAGTACTCGGTCCATCCTGCGTCTGCGGTGGTACGAGTGCCCGGCGCCAGCGCTTCACTGACGGCGATCGGCGCGAAAGTCAACGCCGCCAGCACGCCGCCGACGGCCGCAACCCAGCGAAAGAAACGTGCACCGCGCTGCGACTGCCCGAGCGCCCACAGCGTAAATCCCACCGCCACCAGCACGCCAAGTGCAAGAGCTACGCCGCCAGCGTCGACCTGCTGCGCGAGCACCCACAGCAGCCAAACACAGGTAGCAAACATCGGAAACGCCATGAACTGCTTGAACAACTCCATCCACCGACCGGGCCGCGGAAGCTTTTCCAATAACTTCGGAAACAATGTGAGCAGCACGTAGGGCGCCGCCATGCCGACACCGAGCGCGGCGAACACAGACAACGCGATGAACGCCGGCTGCGTGATGGCGTAACCGAGCGCAGCGCCCATGAACGGCGCGGTGCACGGTGACGCGACGATGACCGCGAGCACGCCGGTGCCGAAGCTGCCGCGCCAGTCCGATTTGTGCGCCAGCGCATCGGCAGCTTTCAGGTTCGCGACGCCGGTGGCCATCGTGAACTCGAACACGCCGAGCAGGTTCAAGCCGATGCCGAAGAACAGCACCGTCAAGGCGGCGACGACCCACGGCGTTTGCAGTTGGAAGCCCCAGCCAAGCGCGCTGCCGGCCTGTTGCAGCCCGATCAACAACGCGGCGAGCAGCACAAACGACAGCACCACGCCGACGGCGAATGCAAGGCCATGCGCCGCCATCGGACCCGAGTGTGTGCGATGCTGCGCCAGCCCGATCAGCTTCAGCGACAAGACCGGAAACACGCACGGCATCAAATTCAATATCAATCCGCCAAGAAGGGCGGTGCCAAGCGCAGCCAACAGCGACATCGATGAAGTGCTCGCGCCGGCAGATGCACCCGGCGCAGTCGCTGTGCCCGCCGCGCCTGCGGCTAGCGTCGTCTGCACCACGCTCGCCCAGCCGTTCGCCGTGCCGGGGCCGCCGTTAGCCACGACTACGCCCTTTAATGATTTGAAGTCGGCGCCAGTCGGTTTTGCTGCAGTCAAATAAATTGCGAATTGACCGCCTTCGCTTTTCAATACTTGCGGCGCTGCCGGTTCAATGCGTCCTTCCTCGAGCGGGAAAAATTCCACCTTGTCGAGCGTTTTTCCGGCCGGTGGTGAAAGTGCGACGCGAATTCGGTCAGCGTCGATGCTGGCGGTAGCGGCGAGTGTGCCCTGCGGCACCCGCGCCTGCGAGGCGTTAAAAAGCGCGGTCGACGAAGACGGAGCTGCTTGCGCTTGCACCGGCAATGTCAATTTCACTTGTGCGTCGCCCGGAATGCAAACGTCTTTGCACTCGAGCCAAGAAGCCTTCGCCGTTAACGTAACCGGCGTGCCTACCACTAGATTGGCGGGCACCTGCACTGTCGTCAGCAGCAGTGTTTCGCCTTCGTAGCCGAAGTTCATCAACGGCCCAACCGGCAACCGCTTCGGATGCGGCCAATCGATCGCGCCGGCGCTGAAGCCTGCCGGTAGCTGCCACTTGATTTGCGTCGGCAATCCGGAGTCACCCGGCACCTGCCAATAGGTATGCCACTCGTGTTCGTGCTTGAGCCGAAGGCCGAGCTTCAGCGGCTGGCCGGGCACAATCGCGTCAGTCGCCGCGATCAATTCGGCTTCAACATGCTTTTCAGGCGCGCCAAAGCGCGGCAGCGACTGGCTGGCCGCCGGCAGGGCGACAGTGGCGGCGAAGGTGAACGCGAGAGCTGATAGAAACTGCATCTGGTTTTTCATCCGACAGGTTCGTCTGGCAAATGTGGATCAAGTTCCGCTGAGTTGCCCAACCTAACGAATTACTTAGCGGATTTCTGCAAATGCCTGCCTGGCAGCGTCGATGGTCGCCTCAATTACTGAATTATCGTGCGCCATCGATACAAAGCCTGCCTCATAGGCCGACGGTGCGAGATACACACCGCGCTTCAGCATCGCATGGAAGAAGCGCTTAAATCGATCGATATCGCAGGCGATAACGTCGGCATATCGGGCCGGTACGCCGGCGGCGAAGTAGATGCCGAACATCCCACCCACGCTATCACCGGAAAACGCTAAGCCGGTCGCACTTTTCGCTCCCTCATTTGCAACCTTCGTGAGCCCGTCGATCAGCAATCCGGTACGTTGTTCGAGCGCTGGGTAAAAGCCGGGGCGCTGAATTTCATGCAACGTAGCCAGACCGCAGGCAACCGCGACCGGGTTGCCCGACAACGTGCCGGCCTGGTAGACCGATCCCAATGGGGCGAGGTGTTTCATGACTTCGCGTTTGCCGCCGAAAGCGGCCAGTGGCATTCCGCCGCCGATCACTTTGCCAAGCACCGTGATGTCCGGATCGATGCCAAAAAGTGCTTGCGCGCCGCCAAGTGCTACGCGAAAGCCCGACATCACTTCGTCGAAAATCAGCAGCGCGCCATTGGCGGTGCACTGTTGTCTCATCGTGCGCAGAAACTCCGGCGTCGCTCGCACCAGATTCATGTTGCCGGCGATCGGCTCGACGATGACGCACGCGATGTCGTCACCGTGGGCAGTGAATGTCTCTTCCAGCTGCTGCGAGTCGTTGTAGTCGAGCACCAGCGTGTGTTGCGTAATCTCGGCCGGGACGCCGGCGCTGCTCGGATGGCCAAACGTCAGCAGGCCGGAGCCGGCTTTCACCAACAGACTGTCGGCGTGGCCGTGATAACAACCTTCGAACTTGATGATTTTGCGGCGCATGCCGTTGCCGGCGGCGCCTCTGGCCAGGCGAATCGCGCTCATCGCCGCTTCCGTGCCCGATGACACCAAACGCACTTGCTGCATCGACGGCACCAGCTTGATCAGCGCTTCGGCCATTTCGACCTCGGCTTCGGTCGGGGCGCCGAAGGAGATGCCGCGTTCCAGTGCATTCTGGACAGCCTGCACGACTGCCGGGTGCCGATGGCCCAGAATCATCGGTCCCCAGGAACCGATGTAGTCAATGTAGCGCGTGCCTTCGGCGTCCCAGAAGTACGGGCCGTCAGCACGCTCGATAAAGCGTGGTGTGCCGCCGACCGAGCGGAACGCGCGCACGGGGGAGTTGACCCCGCCCGGAATCGAGCGCTGCGCGCGCTCAAACAGGTGATCGTTGCTCGTCATGCTCGTGCCTTCCCTCATTGAATCCCTGCACCAGCTCGCGCGCTGCAAGCGCCGGATTATTCGCACCAAAGACGGCATCGAGTACGGCCGCCGCGTGGGCGCCGGCGCGCGCGACTGCGGCAATGTTGCCTCTATTGATGCCGCCGATGGCAACGATTCGCTGGTGCGGCCAGCTCGAGCGAGCCTGCGACAGCAACGTCAGTGGCGCGCGCACTGCGGCGGGCTTAGTGCTCGATGCGAACATCGAGCCGAAGGCGATGGCATCGGCACCGGCCGCTATCGCTGCGCGGGCAGCTTCCAGTTGGTCGTAGCAAGACACGCCGAGCATTCGATTCGGCAACCGGCGCCGCGCGATCGAGAGGTCGCCATCGTCACGGCCCAGATGCACGCCGTCTGCGCCCGACGCTGCTGCTACCTCGACGCTGTCATTGACTATCAACAATGCAGCGGCCCTGTGCGTCAGCGCCACCAGTTGTTGCGCACGATCGAGCCGACTCGCCGGATCCGCGCCTTTGTCGCGATACTGAACAGCGCGCACCCCGGCGTTGAGCGCGTGTCCGACCACCTTCAGCACATTGTTGAAGCCGAATGAAGCGGCATCAGGCGTCAGCAGGTACACGCCCGCGAGTGCGCTATGCAACACGGTCAGATTAGTCACGCAAAATGGCTAGCGGTTACTTGTTATGCCACGTTATGATGCTTCGCTAACTTGTTGATTTTAGCCGTCGAGACGGATTTGGCGTCGGCTTTCGTTGTTTGACACGAATGACGACCGGCGCGGCGATGAAAACCTGGATGTGCCTGATTTGCGGCTGGATCTACGATGAAGCCGCGGGTGTGCCGGAAGAAGGGGTAGCTGCTGGAACACGCTGGGAAGACATTCCGCCGAATTGGACATGCCCGGAGTGCGGGGCGCGCAAAGAAGATTTCGAAATGGTTGAAATCTGACCTCGGAACCACGGTATTCGGCGCTGACACTACGCTGGCTTCGCGTACAACGCAGGCTCGGTAATAGCGCGAGATGGGTTGCAACAAATGGCGGCTCTGGACTTTACGGAAATCCGCGGCAAGAAAGTGATGGTGATCGATGATTCGAACACTATCCGCCGCAGCGCAGAGATTTTTCTATCGCAGGCCGGCTGCCAGGTGATCTTGGCGCAGGATGGATTTGAAGCGCTTTCAAAAATCAACGATCACCAACCCAACATCATTTTTTGCGACATCTTGATGCCGCGTCTTGATGGCTATCAGACATGCGCACTGATTAAAAGAAGCCCGCGTTTTCACAAGACCCCAGTGGTGATGCTGTCGTCGAAAGACGGATTGTTCGATCGCGCGCGCGGACGCATGGTTGGTTCGAGCGAGTATCTAACCAAACCTTTTACCAAGGATAGTTTGCTGACCGCTGTACGCCAGCACTCAATGAATTAAAAAAATAGGCTGTTGGCGGAGGGAAGTGCCATGCCGATTAAGAAAGTTCTGATCGTCGACGATTCGCCGACCGAGCGCCATGTATTGACCGAGATGCTGACCAAGCAGGGCTTCGCCGTGTCGACTGCGGAGAACGCGGACGAGGCAATGATCAAGGTCAAGACGATGCCGCCGGACCTGATTCTGATGGATGTTGTGATGCCTGGACAAAACGGTTTTCAGCTTACGCGTGCCCTGTCCAAGGACCCGGCGACGCAGAACATCCCAATCATCATGTGTACCAGCAAGAACCAGCAGACCGATCGTATTTGGGGCCTGCGCCAAGGCGCGCGTGACTATGTCGTCAAGCCGGTCAAGGCTGATGAGTTGTTTGAAAAGATCGCGGCGTTTAATTAGTTAGTGGCAGACACAGATAGTCAGCGGAGCAGGTAAGCAACCGGCGAACATGGCAACGAGCAGAGAAGCGTCCAACCGACAGATGGTCAAACTGCGCGAATTTTCGACGCAGCTGGCGCAACGTCTGAAGGACGCTCCGAACAAGCCCACCGAGCCGACGCGCTTGGCAGTGCGTATTGGGGCCGAAAGTTATTTGATCGAAATGGCGTTGGCTGGAGAGATTGTGAGCCTGCCGGGAATTGCGCCGGTGCCGTGGACTCGGCCATGGTATCGAGGGCTTGCCAATGTCCGTGGCAGATTGATCGGCGTGGTTGACATTATGCAGCTCAGCGGTCGTGATCCTTTGCCACCGGACCAATCGCAACAAGTTTTGGTTTTCGGCGAGGTGCTTGGAGTCAACGCAGGCATCCTCGTGTCGCGTGCGTTCGGCATTCGCAACTTGAAAGAACTAACGCTGCTGGAGGGCGAGGCGCCGGCGACGGGCCTGGCACCGCGCGCGAGCTGGGAGCACGCACGCTATCGGGACAACGACGGTTTGACGATGACCGAGCTCGAGTTGCGCGAGCTTGCCATGTCGCCGCACTTTTCAGCAATCGGTGTATGAGTGGCGCGACTTTGGTCGGCCTGATTTGTAGCAAAGCATGCGAAACAAAAAAGGCGACCGCAACATGCGGCGTGACGATGCCGGCCAGATCAACAATGGCGGCACAAGGGTGTAACGGTGGAGCTGTAGTGGCGGAGGGTTAGATGGCGCTCGACATGGCATCGATGGTAAGCAAGAAAAAACCTAAAGAGCGATCGAGTCGGAATCGCGATTCGTTTCGGCCGAGCGTGCTGGACACGATGTCGCCTGGCACGACGACAGCGGTGCCGGCGCCGAAGACCGTGATGCTCGAGCGCCCTGGCACCACCGGCGGCGCGATGCGCTTCATGGATCGGCTGATCGAGATGCGGTTGCCGGTGATTGGCGACAAGCCCGTCAACACGCAGGTTCAGGTTTTGTTGGCGTTGCTGGTCACGTTCCTGTTGTTATTCGTTCTGGTGCTGATCATCGACAACCGTCTGGCATCCAACGGTGCGATGCAGATCGAGATCGTCGGCGACACCTTGATGCACACGCAGCGTCTGGCCAAGGCGGCGCCGAATGCCGTCGGCGGCAACCGTTCGGCGTTCGTCGAGGTCAAGGAGAGCCGCGACGCAATTGCGGGCAACCTAGATGCGCTGAGCAAAGGCGATGACAAGCGCGGGCTGACCGCTTCGAGCGGCGATGCCATCACGCCGGCGGTGGACAAGCTGATGAACAACTGGCGCGCGAGCGAATCTGCGGCGTCGGTCATTCTTGCCAACGAAAAAACGCTGATGGCGTTTGGCGACGTGATCAAGAAAATCAACGACGCGAGTCCACGCCTGCAGCAATTGACCGAAGAAATCATGGCGCTCAAGCTGCAAGTCGGAGCTTCGTCGCGCGAAATTGCAACCGCCGGCCAGTTGGTAACGTTGACGCAGCGACTTGGCAAGAGCGCCAACTCGCTGGTGGCGGGCAACGTCGCGAATGCCGAAGTTGCTCTGACGCTCGGCCGCGACATCAACCAATTTCGCGATCTGACGCAAGCGCTTCTTTCCGGCAGCGAGGCCCTGCGTATCACTGCGTCGACCGATGCCGAGGCGCGCTCCCGTCTGCAGGAGCTGTTGAAGGTCTACGGCGAGTTTCAAAAGTCAATCGAAGGCGCGCTCGGAAGCTTGCAGGCCATCGTGCAGGCGAAGGAAGCCGAGCTCGGCATCTTGCGCGACTCGGAAATGTTGCGCCAGCAAGTGGGGCAGTTAAGCGGCATGTACACCAGCGAACAACGCACGCGTGCTTTGAACTTGCTGCTGATGATTTTTTTCGGTGGCAGCTTGTTGCTGGCAGGGCTCGCCATATTCAAGGTACTGCTCGAAGACACGCGCCATCGGGCATCGGACGCCAACGTTCAGCGGATGCAGGCCGAGCGGCTTGAGCAGGACGCAAAGAAAACCAATGACGTGAATCAGGCCGCGATTTTGCGTCTGATGAACGAGTTGCAGGAAGTGGCCGACGGTAACCTGACGGTGCAGGCCACGGTGTCCGAAGATATTACCGGCGCCATCGCGGATTCGGTCAACTACACGGTCGAGGAATTGCGCGGACTGGTGGGCCGCATCAACAATACGGCCGAGCAGGTCAGCACGGCGTCCACGCAGGCACGCGATATAGCGACGCGGTTGTTGACGGCGTCCGAAGCGCAGTCGAAGGAGATCAAGGACACCGGCGATCAGGTGCTGAAAATGGCATCGCAGATCAACGACGTCTCGAAGAACGCCGGCGAATCGGCCAAGGTCGCGCGCGCGTCGCTCGAAGCGGCAGAGCGCGGACAGCGCGCGGTGTTCAATCAGATCAGCGGCATGAACGAGATCCGTGAGCAGATTCAGGAAACCGCCAAGCGCATCAAGCGCCTGGGCGAGTCATCGCAGGAAATCGGTGAGATCGTCGAGCTGATTTCCGACATTACCGAGCAGACCAACGTGCTGGCGTTGAACGCGGCAATACAGGCCGCTTCGGCGGGTGAAGCAGGGCGCGGCTTTTCGGTGGTAGCCGAGGAAGTGCAACGACTGGCCGATCGCTCGGCCGAAGCCGCCAAGCAGATCGGCGCGCTGGTGCGCACGATTCAGACCGACACGCAGGACGCGGTCGCGGCCATGGAAAAGAGTACGCAGGGCGTGGTCGAAGGCGCCAAGCTGTCGGACGCGGCCGGCAATGCTCTGTCGGACATTGGCCGCGTTTCGCGCCAGCTGACCGATCAGGTCGAGAAGATTGCGTCGGCCACCAATGACCAGGCGCAGTCGGCCGGGGGTGTTGCTCATTCGATCGAAAGAATTTTGACTGTGACCGAGCAGACATCGCAGGGCACGCGGCAGGCCGCGCAGTCAATTGGGCAACTGGCCACGCTGGCGCACGAACTGAAAGCCTCGGTTGCTCGGTTCAGGGTGGGATAAGAGCGCGCGCAAAAGTGCAAACCTACTTTTGCGCGATTAGTTTGCGAAAAATCGCTGGCGGAGCCAGACAATTTTTCGAGTGCAACGGCACGCAAGTGACGGGGGAGTCGCCACACGTGATCGCGATAGTCGAGGAATTGAATGGCTGAGAAACATGATCCAAACCAACTAGTAGGCGCTGCGCCCGACATCGCGCCGCTGGCGTGGGTCATCGATGAGATTCGCGCGTCGCTTACCGAAGCGGTCAACGGGCTCAAGGCGTTCGTCGCCAGCAAGCAGGACGTCGATAGTTTGCGCAATGCGCGCAACCAGATCCACCAGGCCAACGGTGCCTTGCAATTGCTCGACCTGCGCGGTGTAGCGTTGGTCACCGAAGCGATCGAGCAACTGACGCGTCGCTTCGAAGCCGATCCGAAAGAATGTTCACCGGCGCCGATTCGAATAATCGAAACTGCGTTGTCTGCGGTGATGGCCTACCTCGAAGGACTGTTGTCGGGGCGGTCGAATCAACCGATCAAGTTGTTTCCTTATTACCGCGATGTGTTGCAGTTGAACCAGGCGACCCGGGTTCATCCGGCCGACCTGGTGTTTCCGGACCTGTCGCGCCGCCCGGCTTTTCATCAGATCGAAGCGCGCAATTTCACACCGCGCCAGTTGCGCGATCGGCGCGCTCGATTCGAGCTCGGGCTGCTCGGTTTCCTGCGCAACTCTGATGACGCCGCGCCGCGCAAGCGCATGCGTGAAGCATTGTCGGATCTCGAACACATGCCGCAGCGCGGCCTCGCGCGCAGCTTCTGGTGGATCGCGCGCGGACTGCTCGAGGCGCTCGAAGCGGGCGCGGTCGCGGTCGACGTTGATTTGAAGCGGGTACTGGCGCGGCTCAATTTGCAGCTGCGCCGCATGATCGAAGGCGGCGGTGCGGTAGCCGAGCGCTTAATGGTCGACACCCTTTATTACGTGGGCCGGGCAGAAGGAAATTTGCCACGCGTGCTCGAGGTTAAGCGCCTCTACGGGCTCGATGCGCTGATCCCGGCAGATTTCGAGCGTGCGAGCTTGACCGCACTCGACGCCGACGCATTGCGCGCGTTAAAAGAAGCGATGGTGCAGGCCAAGCAGTTGTGGGGTCAAATCGTCGCCGGTTCCCCCGACACTGCGAAGTTCGAACACGAGATTGCGCTCGCCCGCCAGACATCGCACAAACTGCACGCGCGACCGCTGGTAGCAACAGTGGACGCGATCGCCCGCGTCACGCACGAATTCGCCAAGCTGGCGCCGAATGTGCGAGAGGCACTCGGGCTCGAAATCGCTTCGGCTCTGCTGTTTTTCGATCTCGGCGTCGATGAACTGCCGCAGATCGAATCCGAGTACGAAGGGCGTGCGCTGCAGGTAATCGACCGGCTCGCCAAGGCGCGCAACGGTCAGGCGTTGCCGCAGGCGGGCCCGTGGATGTCCGAGCTGGCGCGACGTGCGCAGGATCGTCTGACGATGGGCACGGTGGTGGCCGAAACACAGGCCACGCTGCGTGATATCGAGCAGCGGCTCGACCGATTCTTCCGCAATCCGCTCGAGCGTGCGGACTTGCCAGGCACCACTGCGATGTTCGATCAGGTGTGCGGCGTTCTTTCATTGCTCGGCTACGACGAGCCCGTGGCGGCGTTGCGCAACGTCCAGACCTCGATCGCGCGCTTTGCTGACGCGACTGTGGCGCCGGAGCCCGACGAGTTCGGCCGCATTGCGCAAAACCTTGGCGCAATCGGCTTTTTTGTCGAAAGTGTCGGGCAGGATGCGGACCGGCCGCGCGGCATGTTCCGTTATGACCCGGTCACCGGAATATTCAGCGCCGACCTCGGTCAGTTTCAATCTTCCGACATGGTCAACGCGCCGGCGGACGACGACTACATCGCGCCGCGCACCGTCGACATTCGCTTGCCGGCCAGGCGTGGCGACAACGTCGAATCGGCAGCACGCAAGACACTCGAGGCGGCGCACGCGCAAGCGACAAGATTGCTGTTGGTCGCCGGCGATGCGCGCGCGATCGAAGAGCTCGAACGCCTGTTGCCAACGCTGGCCAACGAAGCCGATCTGCTCGACAACGATTCGCTCAAGCAGAACGCCGCCCGCGCCACGCAGCTGCTGACGCAGTTGAAGGAATCGAGCCGGCGCGAGGACGCGGCCGAGCTCGAGCAATTGCTGGCGCCGATACGCGCGCTCGAAACTCCGAAGCCGACCGCGCCGCTGCCGGTATCCGAGGCGGCTGCCGATAACGAATTGCGGCAGATTTTCGTGGAAGAAGCGCGCGACGTGCTCGACAGCATCCTCGAGCAGCTCGAAATGCTGCGCACCACGCGCGATGATCAGGCGACACTGACGACGGTGCGGCGCGCCTATCACACTCTTAAAGGTTCGAGCCGAATGGTCGGCTTCAAAACCGTGGGCGAAGGCGCATGGGCGGTCGAACAGTGTTTCAATCTCTGGCTGGCGCAGGAGCGCGCGGCAAGCGACGATCTGCTCGATCTCGCAGAAGGCTCGCAGCGCGTAATTCGTGATTGGGTCAACCAGATTGCGCGCAATCCCGGTGCGGAGCCCGATCCGACACCGCTGGTGCGATCGGCGCAAGCAGTGCGTGAAGGTGGCGCGTTCGAGTATCCGCATAGCTTGCCGGGGACGCCATCGTCCCCAAAGTCTGACGGCAGCGCGCCGGCAGCGACTATCGACGCGCTGCCTGTAAGGAAGACTGGGGACACCAGCGACACCGGCCCGGCGACGGTCGAATTAATCGCCGACGAAATCATCGACGGCGATGTCGCGCCGATGGGCGTGGAGGAAATCGAAGCGTCGACCGCTTCTGCGTCCGCGGCGGCGCTTCCCGCTGCCACAGTAGCCAATGAAGAACCTGGCAGCGAAGAGATCAAGCGCGTGGGTCCGCTCGAAATCAGTCACGGCCTGTATTCGATTTTTCTGACCGAGGCAGACGAGTGCATCCGTGTGCTTGCCAACGACATTGCCGAATGGCGTTATGAGCCGGCGCGCGGCGTGACGCCTAACATCATGCGGCGCGCTCATTCGCTGTCCGGTATTTCAAAGACTGTCGGACTGGCGCCGGTCGTCGCCATCGCCGAGCCGCTTGACGATCTGATGCGCACACTGACGATTCACGGCCCGCGCCATCTGGCGCTGACGGCTGCGCAATTCGACACGCTGGAGCGCGTCACCGATCGCGTGCGCGGCATGCTGCATCAGTTTGCCGCAGGCGTTTATCCCGATGAAGCACCGCTCGAAGCGGGTGCGTTGCACGACCTGGTATCGGTCGTGCGAGCGCACAGCGCGCTGCATGACGACATGCACGAGGGTTCTGCGCTGCATCTGGTGGAAGTCGATGCGCCGGAAGTCGATGACAGCCCGGCATCCACGTTCGAAGCGGAAGCAAGGGTCGCTGAAGAGCCCCGGCCAACCGTGGACCAAGAGCCCACCGCTGCGCGGCCGGCAGCAGCGACTTCGGCAGCGGCTGCCACTGGCGTGGAACGCCGCGCTACCGCTCGGTCCGAGACAGCAGCCGAAGCTGAACAGGTCGAGGCGTCGCGCTTGCGCGATGAACTCGACGCTGAACTGCTCGAGGTGTTCCTGACCGAAGCTGCCGAATTGTTGCCTTCGGTGGCGACCAACTTGCGCGGATTGGCGAGCAACCCCAATGAGGCGGAGCTGGCGCGCGATCTTATGCGCAAGCTGCACACCGTAAAGGGCAGTGCTCGAATGGCCGGCGCAATGCGGCTTGGCGAAGCGGTGCACGAGATGGAAACGCGAATGGAAGCTGCGATGCAGCTGGCCGATATCCCGCCAAAGACCATCGACGATCTACACACGCAGTATGACCATGCAATGGGGTTGTACGACGAGTTGCAAAAGCCTGCAGTCGTCGTCAGCACGGTTGCGGCGGAGGAGATATCAGCGTTGCCCGCAAGCCAGCCACCGCGGGCGCCCGTTATCGACATCGCCGCCAAGCGCGCCGACGGCAAGGCCGAAGCGCACAAGGCACCTGGAGCGCCTTTGGCGATGGCGAGCGAAGTCAGTGCGACATTGAGCGCTGCCACGCCGGGTGCAGCACCCGTGGCAACGTTTATCCGCGTGCGTGCTGACGTGTTGGACAAGCTGGTAGACCAAGCGGGCGAGGTCTCGATTGCGCGCTCGAAACTAGAAAACGAAGTGGGCACCATCAAGGGTTCGCTCACGGATCTGACCGAAAACATTTCGCGCCTGCGAGCGCAATTGCGCGAAGTCGAAATACAGGCCGATGCGCAGATTCAGGCGCGTGGCGATCAGCTGTCGCGTGACTCAGCGGATTTCGATCCGCTCGAATTTGACCGTTACACGCGACTGCAGGAGCTGACGCGCATGCTGGCGGAATCGGTCGAAGACGTCGCGATGGTCCAGAGCAACATGTTGAAGGGACTGCAAAGCGCCGATACCGATCTGACGTCGCAATCGCGCTTGACGCGCGATCTGCAACAGCAACTGATGCGCGTTCGACTGGTGCCGTTCTCTAATGTGTCGGAGCGTTTGTACCGGGTAGCGCGGCAAGTTGCGAAGGAGCTCGACAAGCGCGTCAACCTCGACATTCGCGGCGCCACAACGGAGCTCGATCGCGGTGTGCTCGAAAAAATGGCGGGCCCGTTTGAACACCTGATCCGAAACGCGATCGTGCACGGCCTCGAAGGGCCGGTCGAGCGTCGCACGGCGGGCAAACCGGAGGTGGGCGAGCTGACTCTCGATGTGCGGCAGGAAGGTAACGAAATTATTGTCGTCATCAACGATGACGGCGCAGGGTTGCATCTGGAGCGCATCCAGGCACGCGCGGTCGAGCGTGGATTGATCACGCCGGACCAGCTCCTGAGCGATCGCGAGCTAATGGAGCTTATTTTTCAGCCCGGTTTTACGACCGCAACCGAGGTCACCGAGTTGGCCGGCCGTGGTGTCGGCATGGATGTCGTACGCGCGGAGCTTGGATCCTTCGGCGGACGCATTTCGATCTCGAGTGAAAGTGGCCGTGGCACGCGCTTCACGTTGTACCTGCCTATGACACTGGCGGTCGCACAAGTGGTGCTGGTCGGCATCGGCGGCCGCCGCTATGCCATTCCTGCCGGCATGGTCGAGCAGGTACGTCGCTATCGCCCCGCGGTTTTACTGGCAGCGCTCACGGACGGGCTGCTCGAGATCCCGCCGATCGGCGCGGTCGTGCTGCGACCGCTCACGCAACTGCTTGGCGAAGAAACCACACCGCACCTGGCGCGGCAGACGCCAGTGGTGCTGTTGCGCTCGGGCGACGATCGGCTGGCGATTGCAGTCGACGAAGTTTCGAGCAATCAGGAAGTTGTGGTCAAAAGCGTCGGCGTGCAAGTCGCACGGCTGGCCGGCATTCTGGGCGCCACGATTCTCGGTAATGGCGAGATCGTGTTGATCATCAATCCAGTGCAGTTGATCACGCGCGCGCCCGAGCCACCTGCGGTGTTCGACGTCGCACCCGATGCGCGCGATGAAGCAAGAGCGGCGCAGAAGCGGATCGATCACGTGACCGAATTGTCGACGTCGAACGTGCCGACCGTGATGGTGGTAGACGATTCGCTCACGGTGCGCAGGGTTACGCAACGGCTGCTCGAGCGCCAGGGTTACACGGTGCTGCTGGCGAAGGATGGGGTCGATGCTCTGCGCCAGCTGCAGGACGTCAAGCCCGACATCATGTTGGTCGACATTGAAATGCCGCGTATGGACGGCTACGACCTGACGCGCAACGTGCGCGGCAACACTCAGACTGCCCAGATTCCGATCATCATGATTACGTCTCGAACGGCGGAGAAGCATCGGAAGATGGCGTTCGAGCTGGGTGTCAACGAGTACCTTGGCAAGCCTTATCAGGAAGACGAGCTGCTGAAGTTCATTAAGCAGTATTTGGCGGAGCGCGTGCCGGCGTAGGGTAACTGTCATTCCCGCGCACGCGGGAACCCAGCTTGCTTCGTAGGCGCGACATGTATACGCCGCGCTTCCCGCCCGAGGCGTCGGTCGCTTCGCGACTGCTCTGCGGTACGCGCCAAGTCCGGCGCGAACCACAGTTAAAGCGCCGTTTCGCTCAGAGGCCCCGGCCTCGGCTCCGCTCCTCGACGACGCCAAAGGCGGGCAGCGCGGCGTACACCTGCCGTTCAGCGTTTCACCTTGAAGCGCTTTAGTGTTTTCTTTCGTGCGTCCGCGTGATCGACAATCGGCTTCGGATAATCGCGGCCGATGACGCAGCCCGCTTCCTTTTGTCGTTTGACTGAAACCAACCACGGTGCATGAATTTCCCGGGCAGTAAAGTTCGCCAGTTGCGGCAGATACTGACGAATGAAATCGCCATTGGGATCGAATCTCACGGACTGCGTAACGGGGTTGAAGATGCGGAAATACGGCTGGGCGTCGCAGCCGGTAGACGCGGCCCATTGCCAGCCGCCGTTATTGGCCGCCAGGTCATAGTCGTTCAGCTGGTGGGCAAAATATCGTTCGCCGCGCAGCCAGTGAATGCCGAGATCCTTGGTTAGGAAACTGGCGGTCACCATGCGCAAGCGGTTGTGCATGTAGCCGCTGGTGTTGATCTGCACCATTGCGGCGTCGACCAGTGGATAGCCGGTCTTGCCGTCGCACCAGGCGGCGAAGTTTCGGTTTCCACGAGCGCTGGTTTCCCACTCGATGTGATCGTATTGCGGCCGGTACGCGTGCTCGACCACGTGCGGGTGATGCCAAAGAATCATTTGATAAAAATCCCGCCAGATCAGTTCCGACAGCCACGTTTGCGCACCCGCTGATCGGCTCCGTTCGTGCGCAAAACGCGCCAGCTCGCGTGTCGAAAGTGTGCCGAAGCGCAAATGGACGGACAGATAAGAGGGTCCGCGCGCCGCAGGATAGTTGCGAGCTTGATGATAGTCGTCGATGCGCGATTTGAAGTCTTCGAACATTTGTTGCGCGCCCGCCTCGCCGGCAGGCAACGGAAGTTGGTCCAGATTGGTGAGCGCAAATCCCATTTGAGTCAGGGATGGAATCTGCAGCGGGCACGGCGGCATCGCGAGCCTGTTCGAGCGTTTGTCGCTGTCGCGCTTCGTCAGATCCGACTCCTGCAGTTGCTTGAGCCAGGCGTTCTTGTACGGCGTAAACACCCCGAACGGCCTGCCGGCGCCGGTGAGCACCTCGTTCTTTTCGAAAATGACGTGGTCTTTGAAGAGCAGCAGTTCGCGGCGCTGTTGTAGCAGCGCGCGCTTTACGCGCTGGTCGCGCTGCTGCGCATACGGCTCGTAGTCCGCGTTGCCGAAAACTGCGTCTACGCCAAGCTCCGCGGCCAATTTAACGACGGCGTCCGCGGCATCGGTATGCCGCACTATCAGCGCGGCGCCTTGCCGCCGCAACGACGCGTCGAGTGAGGTGATGGAGCGATGAATGAAATCGACGCGCCGATCTGCGACGATGCCCGCGGCGGTCAAAGGCTCGAGAATTGCAGCATCGAAGATAAAAGCGCAGTACACGCGCTTGCACTGCGCCAGTGCGGCCGCGAGGGCAGCGTTATCGGTCAGTCTTAAATCGCGGCGGAGCCATACCAGGCCGTGGTCGTATTGCATCAAGTGTCAAAGCAGCTATGAGGCAGTCTACAATCCGGCCTCATGCCGAGCGAATCGAAGGTCCACAGCTCAATGGACCTGAAGCATCAGTTTCTGATCGCCATGCCCGCCATGGCGGACACCAATTTTGAGCGGTCCGTAGTATATGTATGCGATCACACCGAGCGCGGCACTCTGGGTCTCGTCATCAATCGGCCCACCGACCTGACGCTCGGCAAGCTGTTCGATCGCGTCGATCTAAAGCTTGAAATTGCGTTGTGCAAGGACGATCCCGTCTACTTCGGCGGCCCGGTGCAAACCGAACGCGGCTTCGTATTGCACGGCCCAAGTGCCAATTACAGTTCGACTTTGGCCATTTCGAGCGAGATTTCACTGACAACGTCCAAGGACGTTCTCGAAGCGATCGCTGAAGGCAACGGGCCCGACAAAGTGCTGATCACGCTGGGCTACGCGGGATGGGCTGCGGGCCAGCTCGAAAGCGAAATTGCGCAGAACGCCTGGCTTACCGTCGGCGCCGCGCCGCAGGTCATCTTCGACATTCCGGCCGATGAGAAGTACAGCGCTGCGTTACGGCTGCTCGGCGTCGATAGCTCGCAGCTGACGGGGCACGCCGGTCATGCGTGACCGGCCCGGTCATGCCCCCATCGCTTCCTCGTTCCGTTTTTCTTTCGTTGTTGCTCCGGTGTCGATGACCGACATCATCGTGCTGGCATTCGATTTCGGAGCACGGCGCATCGGCGTGGCGATCGGTAACAGCCTGACGCGCGAGGCGCGGCCCTTGGCGACGATCGATGCGGTCGGGAACGACGTACGGTGGAACGCAGTGGAAGCAGTCATTGATCAATGGTTGCCCACGCAGCTGGTGGTTGGCGTTCCGCGCTATCCGGACGGCGCAGCGAACCCAATGACCGCGCGCTGCGAGCGCTTTGCACGCCAGCTCGAAGGCCGATGTGGCCTGCCTGTGGCACGTGTCGATGAGCGCTACAGCTCGGCAGTCGTTGGGCGCGCTGACGATATC
>JACCZX010000310.1 GCA_013695705.1 Burkholderiaceae bacterium
TGGTCGGGCTGGTTGCTGGAATGCTGATTGCGGTCGCCTTCGCCGCACTGCGTGGTGACGTCGGCCGCTCAATCAAGCAGTTTGTCAGAGGCAACACCGAGATTCCATGGCGGCCAATTTTGATCACCATTATCGTGATGGCAATGATCATCGGCTGGCTTGCAGCCGTGTGGCCGTACTACCACCCGTTTGGCACCGACCGCACGGGGAATGACGTGCTGTATCAGGCGCTGAAAAGTATTCGCACCGCCGTCGTGATCGGATCGCTGGCAACGATTGCGACGCTGCCGCTGGCGATCGTGCTGGGCATTCTTGCGGGCTACTTCAAGGGTTGGGTCGACGACGGCATCCAGTATTTCTACACGGTGTTGTCGTCGATTCCGCCGATTCTGCTGGTCGCTGCGTTCGTGTTGCTCATCAATGTCTATATCGACCAGAACGCCGATGTATTCGAGACCGGTGTTGAGCGCGCCGAGTTTCGACTGTTCCTGCTGTGCCTGATTCTCGGCGTCACTGGCTGGGCAACACTGTGCCGGCTGCTGCGCGCTGAAACTTTAAAAATCGCCGAGCTCGATTATGTACAGGCGGCGCACGCGTTCGGCGTCAGCAAATGGCGCGTGATGGCGCGCCACATCCTGCCCAACGTGATGCACCTGGTCTTGATCGTTTCGGTTCTGGACTTCTCGGCGCTGGTCCTTTACGAAGCGGTGCTGTCGTACGTCGGCGTCGGGGTCGATCCCAACTCGTCTTCTTTCGGGTCGATGATCAATCTTGCCCGCAGTGAGATGTCGCGCGATCCGGTGGTGTGGTGGAATCTCGCAACCGCGTTTACGTTCATGCTCGCACTGGTGCTCGCTGCAAATTTCTTCGCCGATGCAGTGCGTGAGGCATTCGACCCGCGTGCGCGTGTCTTCCGTGCGCGCCGCCTACTCAAAGAAGCGGCGTGAGCGAATCCGCGCTTGTGGTCGAAGCGCTCGGCACGGTCCTCGACACCGATGGCGGTCTTTTGCGCGCGGTCGATGCGTTGTCGCTATCGATCAAACGCGGTGAAACCTTCGCGCTCGTCGGCGAGTCGGGTTGCGGCAAGTCAATGACCGCGCTCTCGATCCTGCGTCTGCTGCCAGAAAACGGTCGCGTCGACGCAGGGCGAGTCGTTCTGGCCGGCACGGATGTCACCGCGTTACCCGAGGCACGCATGCGCGACATCCGCGGACGTCGCATCAGTATCATCTTTCAGGAACCGGCGACAAGCTTGAACCCCGTGTTGCCGGTCGGCACGCAGATTGTTGAAGTCATCGAGCGTCATACCACGGCACAGGGCGCGGGCGCTCGCGCCAAGGCGCTGCAGTGGCTGCAGCGCGTGGGCCTGCCGGATGCTGAACGACGTATCGACAGTTATCCATTTGAACTATCGGGCGGGCAGAAACAACGCGTAATGATCGCCATCGCCCTGGCCGCCGAGCCCGATGTGCTGATTGCCGACGAGCCGACCACCGCACTTGACGTCACCATCCAGAAACAGATCCTGGATCTGCTGATCGAACTGCAGAAGGCTCAAGGCATGGCGATGCTGCTGATCACACACGATCTTGGCATCGTCAGCCAGGTTGCACATCGAATTGCGCTGATGTACGCAGGCCAGATCGTCGAAGTTGCAGAGACTCACGAGTTTTTTGCGCGGCCGCTGCATCCGTATTCGCAAATGCTTTTGGCTGCGTTGCCCGATACGGAGAAACGCGGCCGGCCGCTGGCTGCCATTCAGGGAACCGTGCCGCCTCTTAACCAGCCATTCGACCGGTGCCGCTTCTCTGACCGTTGCCCGTGGGTGCACGAGGAGTGCGTCGTCGCCCCGCCGCCCCTTTTCAAACCGGTGGCTGATCACCTGGTGCGTTGCGTTCTATATAAGAACGGGCCGACGGCGGACGCAACGCTTACATCAGCGCTGCTGTCGCCGCACTCCGACGGTGCGGAACGCATGAACTACGCCGCGGCGGGGACTGCGGCGGAGGTTCCATTGCTAAAGGTTAACGACTACCGCGTGTATTTCCCGATCCGCCAAGGACTGCTGAAACGCACGGTCGGTTATGTCAAAGCAGTCGACGGCATTTCCTTTAGCTTGTCCGCCGGGCGCACCCTCGCTCTGGTTGGCGAGTCGGGCTGTGGCAAGACGACCACCGGCAAGGCTTTGTTGCAGTTGCTGCGCGGAAGTGCGCGCATTGAAGGCGAGGCCCGCCTCGACGGTCAGCTGCTCGACAGCCTTACCGACGATGCGCTGCAAAACGCACGGCGCAAAATGCAGATCATCTTTCAGGACCCGTATGCGTCGCTGAATCCGCGTATGCGGGTTTCCGAAATCCTGGAAGAAGGAATCGTTGCTCTGCGCCCCGGGGTCGATCCAGTGCAGCGTCGGGCCCAGGTTGCATCCCTGCTCACCAAGGTCGGGTTACGCCCCGATTCAGTCGACCGGTATCCGCACGAATTCTCCGGAGGCCAGCGGCAGCGCGTAGCGATTGCCCGGGCACTCGCCGTGGAGCCGCGACTCATTGTCTGCGACGAGCCGACCTCCGCGCTCGACGTATCGGTGCAGGCGCAGATCCTGAATCTATTGCGACAACTGCAGGACGAGCTCGGCGTCGCTTATCTTTTTATTACCCATAACTTCGGGGTCGTCGAGTATTTAGCGCACGACATTGCCGTGATGAAAGACGGCAAGATCGTCGAGGCGGGAGCTGCTGAAGACGTGTTGCAACGGCCGCGGCACGCTTACACCCAGGCGTTGCTGGCCGCAGTACCGCACGTACAAACGCCGATGGCCGCCTGATCCTTCGGGAAAACCAGACGCCCCCACCGTTCCGCAGCGCACTATCCCGGCACGTCGGCGTCGCACGGCCGCGTGTGGGTTCGATACAACACGCATTCGTCATCGCGATGCACTTTGTTGCATTACCGTGACTCGACGTTGAGAATCGGCCCGTTCGCACGTCCGAGAGGTTCGGATTTCCTAGCACCGCCGAGCAAGCCCGCGTTAGCGCGCGGGTTTTACTTTTCGTGCGGTTGAATCCGATCGGTTGGGCAAGCGCCAATTCTTCAAATTCCTCGGGGGAATTCACATGTCGTTCAGAGTGAAACCGATGGTGCACGGCCTCGCGCTCGCCTTTGGCGGCTTCGCCGCCGTTGGCACGCCGGCGTACGCGCAGCAGTCGTCGCCGCCATCACAAGCCCAGCAGCAGCTGGAGCGCATCACCATTACCGGCTCCAATATTCGCCGTACCGATCAGGAAACAGT
>JACCZX010000343.1 GCA_013695705.1 Burkholderiaceae bacterium
GAATCGCAATATCGGTCGAAGGCATCGGCAAACCGATAGTTCCAGTGTATTTATTCGTGTCAGTCGGATTGCAGGTTGCCCCCGGTGAAGTTTCCGACAGTCCATAGGCTTCGCAAATTGCGCTGCCGGTGATCTTCAGCCATTTTTCTGCCACCGCCTGTTGTACCGCCATGCCGCCGCCCAGCGTCAGGATCAGCGATTTGAAATCGAGCTTCTTGAAATCTTCGTTGTTTGCCAACGCATTGAACAGCGTGTTCACCGCAGGAAACACGCCAAACTTGTGCTTGGACAATTCCTTGACGAACGCCGGAATGTCGCGCGGATTCGGAATCAACAAATTCTTGCCGCCGGTGCGCATCGACAACAACGCGCAGCAGGTCAACGCAAAGATGTGATACAGCGGCAGCGCAGTGACCGTGATCATCTGCTCGCCGGGCTTCAATTTGGCAAGCGCCGGCTGATACCAGGCTTCGGCCTGCAGCATATTGGCGATCACGTTCCTGTGTGTCAGCGTTGCGCCCTTGCTGACGCCGGTGGTGCCGCCGGTGTACTGCAGGAATGCCACGTCGTTGTGGCTGCAGTCGACCTGCTTCAGATTCATCTTCGAGCCGTCGGCCAGCACATCGCTCCAGCGCAACGCATTAGGCAGCGTAAACGCCGGCACCATTTTCTTGACGCTGCGCACGACGAAGTTGACGATCAGACTCTTCGGGAACGGCAGCATGTCGCCCATCGCACATACGACGATGGTCTTGGTCGGTACTTTGTCGATTACCTGCTGCAGCGTGCCCGCGAAGTTTTCGAGAACGAAAATCGCCTCGGCGCCCGAGTCTTTGAGCTGATGCTCGAGCTCGCGCGGCGTGTACAGCGGGTTGACATTGACCACCGTGCAACCGGCGCGAATCACTCCGGCCATCGCCACCGGATACTGCATCACGTTGGGCATCATGATCGCGACCCGCGCGCCCTTGCCCAGGCCCTTGCTCTGCAGCCACGCGCCGATCGACGCCGAATGCTGATCGAGCTGCCCAAACGTCATCTCCGCGCCCATGAAGCTGTACGCACCCTGGCCGCTGTGCTTCTTGAACGCTTCGTCGAACAGTTGAACCAGCGACTTGTACTGGTTAGGGTCGATGTCCGCGGGAACGCCCTTCGGATAGTTCTTCAGCCAGAACCGTTCCATGTCTGTCTCCCTGTGATTTTTTGTGGTTGTATGGCGCTTGTGTGGCGCCTGTGCGGGATGATAGTCGCGCCCGCTCCCATGCGGCTAGCGTTGCGCCAGCATCCCGCGCAGCGCGGCTTCGCGGCGCTCCTTGGACATCGCAGCGAGCTGGCGCACCTCGTCATAAAAGCGCGTGAAGTCTCCGCCCGCATGCGCCAGCAAGGCGTCAAATGCCGGCACCAGGTCGTTGTATGCAGCGATCGACGCCAGATGCGCGTTATTTAGTTCCTGCGCAAAAAAGCGGTCGTAGCCCGCAAATCCACCCCAGGTTTCACGCAACCGTGCGTAATCATCTTTCAAGTTTGCAAACAATTGTTGCTTGCGCTGGCGCTTGGCGTCATCCGGTTGCTGGCTGCGATAGTTTTCAGCCAACGATCCGCGATACCGAAGCAGAAGATTCAAAAACTCGCGGCGGCGTTGCGCGAAATCCGCGTTAGCCGTGCGTGACGCGTCGTCGCCCTGCTCAGCGAGCCAGCGGCGCACACCCTCACGCTCGACCGCCGTAGCGAACGATTCGTTGAAGGTGGTGTCCCCGCTAACGAACACAACTTGGTGCGCAAGCTCGTGAAAAATCAGTCCGGCAAGCTGCCCTTCGCTGCCGCCGATAAACGTGTTCAACAGCGGATCGTCAAACCATCCGAGCGTCGAGTACGCCGGGACGCCGGCGACGTTGACTTCGAAACCCTCCGCCCGCAGCTGCTGTGCCGTCTGCTCGGCCGCGGCGCGATCGAAGTAGCCGCGATAAACAGCGCAACCCACGACCGGGTAGCACCATTGCTTGAGGTCGAGCGACAACTCGGGTGCGGCGAACACGTTCCATACGACAAACGGCCGCTGTAGATCAGCGTATGAGCGATAACTGCCGTTATCAGGCAACGCGAGTTGCTCGGAGGCAAAGGCGCGAATCCGCTGGGCGCGTTGCAGGCGCTGCTTCAGCGCCTCGGCGACCGCCGGGTCGGCAACGACATCGGCAATCGGCCGCGCCGCACGCAGCATCGCGAAATGCCCGTGGATCGATTGCGTGTAGTAGTCGATTGTCGAGCAGCCCGCGACCGCAGCGATGAAGATCGCCAACGCCAGTGCGATCAGTCCACGCTTGCGCCGCTTCACGGCGCTGCTTCGACTTCAACCAGGCAATCGTAGAACGTCGGCGCTCGTCCTATGTCGGTCAACGCCTGGCTGGTCAGCTCATTGACGTTCTTGCCGTCACGCGCGAACTTTTTCCACCAGATAGAAAGCGCGACCACGCAGCCCGGGCGCGCACGGTCGGTCACGCGCGCCAGCAGGTCAATACTGCCGCGATCGTTGAAGACGCGAACGCGAGTGGCATCGATGATGCCGCGATGCTGAGCGTCGCGCGGATGAATTTCCACAATGGGCTCACCCTCGGTCGAACGCAGGCTGGTGAGGTTGACGAACGTCGAATTCAGAAAATTGCGCGCGGGCGGCGAGATGATTGCCAGCGGATAACGCTGCGCCAGCGCTTTGTTGGCGTCCGGCGCTTCATTTGGTGCGAGATACGCCGGCAGCGGATCCTGGCCAAGCTTCGCCAGCTGCTCCGAGTAGAACTCGCAGCGGCCCGATGGCGTCGTGAAACCTCCGTGCGCAAACGGTGCGTACTGGTCCGGCACATCGAGCCGCTGCCAGCCAATGTCCTTCAGTCGCTGCCAATCAAAATTCGCGGTTGCACCCTTTCGCTTGAACGCCTGCACCGCCAACTCGTCGTCGGTTTCTGAGAAGCACGGATCGTCAAATTGCATCTGCGTCGCCAAGCGGCGAAATATCTCGCTGTTGGGCAGTGACTCACCGCGCGGTTCGATCGCCGCGTTATTGGCGAGCACGTACAAATGCCCGTAGGATTTGTGGACGTCGACGTGCTCGAGCTGCGTCGTTGCCGGCAGCACATAGTCCGCGTAATCAGCGGTGTCGGTGATGAAATGTTCGAGCACGACGGTAAAAAGATTTGCGCGCGCAAACCCGCGCGCGACTGCGCGCGAGTCTGGCGCGATAGCCACTGGATTGCTGTTGTAGACGATCAGCGCATCGATCGGTGGGTCGGCGTGCTGCAGATCGTGCCCGATGGTCGACATATTGATCGTGCGCGGCGTTCTGCCAGCGAGTAGGTCAGGACGGTAGAGCGCGTCTTCATCGACAGGAAAAATCCCACTGGTCGACAGCAGCACGCCGCCGGCTGGATCGCGCCAGTGTCCGGCGAGCGCCGGCAGGCACGCAATGGCACGCACGGCATTGCCGCCGCCGCGCGCGCGCTGCATGCCGTAGTTGAGCCGAATCGCAGTCGGCCTCGTTTGCCCATACTCGCGCGCAAAGTTTTCGACTTCGGCGGCGCTGATGCCGCACAGCGCAGCTACGCGCTCGGGACTGAACTCCTGTGCGCGCTCCGCGAGCCCGTCATAGCCGAGCGTGTAGCGTGCAACGTAGTCGTGATCGATCAGGCCCTCGCGCATCAGCACGTGCATTACGCCGAGCGCAAACGCAGCGTCGGTGCCAGGCATCAACGCAATGTGCTGATGACATTTTTCCGCCGTCAGCGAGCGATACGGATCGATTGCGATCAGCTTCGCGCCGCGCCGCTTCGCTTCCTGTGCGCGGCTCCAGAGATGAAGATTCGACGCGATCGCGTTGCAGCCCCAGAACACGATCAACTTGCTGTTCTGAAACTGCTCGACGTCAGTGCCGGTCTTGGCGCCGATGGTGTAGGCGAGCGCTTCGCCGCCAGCGGTCGAACAAATCGTGCGATCCAGAAAGCTCGCGCCAAGCTTGTTAAAGAAGCGCGCGGCCATCGCTTCGCCCTGCACCAGGCCCATCGTGCCGCAGTAGCTGTACGGCACGATTCGCTGCGGATCACGCGCTGCAATCTGACCCAATCGCGCAGCAATGTCGCTCAATGCTTCATCCCAGGACACGCGGACAAAGCGGCCCTCGCCCTTCGCCCCGATTCGTTTCAGCGGATGCAGCACGCGGTCCGGGTGATACGTCCGCTCCAGATAGCGCGAAACTTTGGTGCACAGAGTGCCGGCAGTGGTCGGATGCGTCGGATCGCCGGCAACTTTTACGGCGACCCGCCGCCCCTGTTCCTCGCGCACCGTCACCAGCATCGCGCATGTATCAGGGCAATCGTGCGGGCACGCCGCGCGAACGATGGTGCCCTCATTGCCGGATAGTGCGCCAGTTGCCTGCACCATGATCACTACTAACTCAACGTCAGCGGCATCGCTACCGCATATCGGGCGACGGTGCCGGCTGATCGCGCTGACACGCGGCAACGTGCGCTGCCAGCACGATGGTCGTGAGCAAGGCTACGCGACGCACACGCACGCACGCTATCGAATATTCCCGTGCAGCATCGGCTCGGCAATGATTCGCTCGAAAAAAGCTTCGCACGCCGCGACCTGCTCGTAACTGATGTATTCGTCCGGCTTGTGCGCCTGGTCGATGCTGCCCGGGCCGATCACCACGGTCGCGATGCCGGCTTGCGTGAACATGCTGGCTTCGGTGGCGAAGCCGACCGCACCGGGGCTCAGCTGCGTGGTACTTGCGACTTGCTGCGCCCAACGAACGAGCGGATGGTTGGGCTCGATTCCGAACGCCGGCAAATCCATGCCACGCTCAAAGGCGATGGCAGCGTCGCTCGCAACGCGCCGCATTTCAGGCAGTAACTCGCGTTCGGCATATTCAAAGATTTCTGTCGTCAGCTCGTCGGTCGAAGTAGCCGGCAGGTTGCGCATCTCGAAGGTGAACTCGCAATCGCGCGGGACGACGTTGACAGCGATACCGCCTTTGATGAGCCCGGTTTGCAGCGTCGTGTAAGGCACCGCGAAGCGCGCGTCCCGCGGCTCGTCACGCGACAGGCGATCAGCCGTTTGGCGAATGAAGGCGATCATCCGCGCGGCGAACTCGATCGCATTGACGCCGTCGGGTGTCAAGGACGAATGCGCTTCGCGGCCACGCACGCGGCAGCAGATATCGCGCTTGCCCTTGTGCGCCACGATAGCCCGCATGTCGGTGGGCTCGCCGATGATGCAGCCTGCCGGCCGAATACCGCGCTCTGCGAGATCGGCCAGCAGGTCCCGTACGCCGAAGAACGTGGTTTCTTCGTCGTAGGTCAACGACAAATGCAGTGGCAACTCTTCCTGCGCGGCGAGAAACTTCGGCACCGCCGCCAGAGCAATCGCGATGAAGCCTTTCATATCGGCACTGCCGCGCCCATGAATGCGCGAGCTGCGATGATCTGCACGAAACGGATCGCTCGACCAATCCTGGCCGTCAACGGGCACCGTGTCGGTATGGCCCGAAATCACGAGGCCGCCGGTCTTCGCGCGATCGGGCTCCATCGACAACGTCGCAAACAGATTGGCCTTGTTGCGCGCGGAGTCATAGATGAGCTGCGAGCGCACGCCAAGACGCGCGAGCTCATCGCGCGCGTATTCGATCAAGCCCAGATTCGAATCGCGGCTGACGGTCGGAAACGCGATCAGCCGGTCGATCATCGCCAGCGCTGCGGTACTGGGAGCAGCGACTGCCGGAAGCGCGGTCGAAGGGACGTCTGCGGGCTTGTTCATCGTTCAGCGATTGTAGTGGCCGGGCAGGTAGCATTGACATGTGGCTTAGCTGTCTGCGAGAAAAATCTCATGCAACTGATAGACCGTGTGGTCCAATTCCAGGCCGAAATCCAGAAGATCCGGCGCGATATCCACGCTCACCCAGAGCTGCGCTTCGAAGAAGCGCGCACCAGCGAGATCGTCGCCGCCAAGCTCGCCGAATGGGGGCTTGAAGTCACGCGTGGCCTTGGCGGCACGGGGGTGGTCGGCACTCTGCGCAATGGAATGTCGAAGCGCGCGGTCGGGTTGCGAGCCGATATGGACGCATTGCCGATTCAGGAAACCAACGAGTTCGCTCATCGCTCAACTCATCAGGGCAAGATGCACGCGTGTGGGCACGACGGTCATACCGCGATGCTTCTCGGCGCGGCAAAGTATTTAGCGGAGCTCAAGCATTCGGCGGAATCAGCTTCGCTCAACGGCACGGTGCACTTCATTTTCCAGCCAGCGGAAGAAGGCGGCGCCGGCGCGCAGCGCATGATCGACGACGGTCTTTTCGAGCGCTGCCCGTGTGACTCGGTGTTCGGCATGCACAACTGGCCGGGACTGAAAGTGGGCCAGTTCGGCGTCACCGGCGGCCCGGCAATGGCGTCGAGTAATGAGTTCGACATCAAAGTCATCGGCAAGGGCGCGCACGCAGCGATGCCCCATCTTGGGGTTGATCCGGTATTTGTTGCGGTGCAGGTCGTCAACGGACTGCAGGGCATTATCACGCGCGTCAAGAAGCCGATCGACTCGGCCGTGTTGTCGGTCACGATGATCCAGGCGGGCGAAGCGACCAACGTGATTCCTGAGAGCGCGCAGATTCGCGGCACGGTTCGTACGTTCCGCGACGACGTGACTGCACTGGTTGAAAAACAGATGCGACGCATTGTCGAGATGACGTGTGCGGCGCATGGCGCCGAGGGAACGACCGACTTCAACTGGAACTACCCGCCGACCGTCAACGACGACGCTGAAGCCGAATTTGCAGCCACGGTGATGGACGACATCGTCGGCGTCGACAATGTGGTGCGCCAGATAGAACCAACAATGGGTGCGGAAGATTTCGCGTTCATGCTCAAGGCAAAGCCCGGTGCCTACGTTTTTATCGGCAACGGGGACGGCACGCATCGCACCGCCGGCCATGGGCTCGGGCCGTGCATGCTGCACAACCCGTCGTACGATTTCAACGACGATTTGATCCCGCTGGGCGCTACTTACTGGGTGCGTCTAGCGCAAACCTTCCTGGCGCGCCGTGGCGACGCTGACCTTTAGTCATTTCCGCTAGTCCATACGCCGGAATGCGTGGGTTTTTACCGGCGGTTACTGTCTATCGTTGCCCCGTTTCGGTTGTATGTTGCGTTCATGCGCTCGCTCTGCCTTCGCACTTTTCTGGCCGGCCTCGCCGTCATCGGCATCGGCGGCTGTGCGACCGTAACCGGCGAGGCCACGCAGGCGATCAACATTCAGACCGTCGACGCCAATGGCCGGCAGATCGATGGAATGAAATGCCGCATCGTTAATGGCTCGGCCGAGTACATGGGCGACACCCCAATGTTCGGCCTGCGAGTACGCCGTTCCTCGACGCCGCTGGTCGCCGAGTGCCATCGCCATGGCTACGCGATCGCACGGGCACTGATCATTCCGCGCGCCGACCTTGCCTCCGGATCAACCGCACAATTGCTGCTGCCCGGCGGCAGTTCAATGCTGATCATTGATCACATTTCAGGCTTCATGTACCACTATCCGCGCTGGATCCGTGCCCAGGCCGGTGCCGACATGATTTTCGACAAGAACGACGAACGCGGCCGCGAACCCACCGTGGGCATCGTCACACGACAGTTCGACGCCCACGTGCGCTACGCGAGCGGCGTGCAGGACGCACGAGTCGACTGACCGGCGGGTTTGCTAGAGACTCCGCGCCTACCTCGCGCGGTAGTTCGTTAAACGAAGTATCGAGACCACGCTGTCAATCTGCGCGAATTTCGAGTTCGATCGGGGGACTGTTCCGCAAAGTGCAGCTTACAGGCGAATGCGCTTCAGCCCATTGCACCAGCTCCTCTAGCTGCTGCGCGGTAGCGCCTCTGGCTGCTATCTCCACTTCCATTTTCAGGTTCGACAGCGCGGCCGAGGTGTCGCCCACGCCCAGTACACCGCGCGCATCGGACTCGCTGTGCACGCTAACTTCCAGTTTGTCGAGCGCAATTCCCAGAACGGCTGCCCGCATCGCGATTGCGGTTCCCGTGCACGATGCCATGGAGGCGCGCAGAAACCAGCCCGGACTCGGACCTGACCCTTCGCCCCCCATCGGCGCAGGCATATCCGATTCTGCGCGCTCGCCTGCAGGGCCGGTGATCTCGAAGCGAAGGCCCTCGTTGAGGACGGCAGTGGCCGAAGGATTCGCCTTTCGCGCGAACGCCGGTCGCTCGACAAAGACGGCTTTCGCGCGCCCGAGAGCTTGGCTGACTCGGGTATTTGACATGGCGACCTACTCCTTCAATGACTTTCGGATTTATTTCCTGCAACGACCACAAACTCACCGGGAATGGAATATCCGGCGCCTTCGCGAAACGACTCGATCGAAGCCAGATACTCGGCGTGAGCTTCGCGCTTCATAGTGTCCGTAAAGCGGTCGTACGCTAACGCAACCGGCCCGCCTGCGAAGGTTGCTTGACACGCCGCCTCCGGCGACGGATAGCGCAGGCGCGTCTCGATTCGATCAGATACGACGGCACCGAATCCCGCCTGTACGAAGGCATCGCGCAGCGCAGTGCCCGCACCAAGGCGGAAAAACATCGGACAGACTTCGGACTTCACGCGAGAGTCGACGATTGGAAAGATCTCCGCCCAACCACAGCGACTGCGCTGTCCCCAAACTGCAACGGCCGCTCGACCACCGGGGCGGAGCACGCGATGCAATTCGCGCACCGCCGATTCCGGATCGGGAACGTACATCAAGCCAAGCGCGCAAACGGCAACGTCGAATTTTCCCTCCTCGACTTGCAGGTCCTCGGCGTCCATGCGCTCGAAGCGGATGTTGCCAACGCCGCGCTCGCTTGCGGTTGATCGCGCAAGTTGCACCATGCGGTCCGAAATATCGGTCCCCATAACGCTTCCGGACGGTCCGACCAGCGTGGCGGCGCGCAGGGCAACCAAGCCTGTACCGCAGGCAACGTCCAGCACCGTTTGACCCTGCGCCAGGCGCGCTAGCTCAAGCATTCGGGATTGCGCAGATGAAAGTTGCTCGCTCCATCCCGCCTCATAGGCCACAGCGGCCTTATCCCAGCCGTAGCGTTGAATTCGTCGCTGCAACTTCGCGTCCATTTCTCTCTTTGCGCGACTCGGAGTGTCAGCAGTGCGACCTGCTCTACCTTAGCTGCATCGCTGCTCGATCTGATTCCATCAGCAGCGTCTGGATGTCGTTCAGCATCACTTCGGGATGCACGAACGCAAGCGAGTATATCTCTCGCACTACCCCAGCGCCATCGATCAGGAACAGCTTCAGCATGTGATTGATCGCCCTCGTCGGACGACCTGCCGCGTCTGCTTCGACCCTGACATCCTGCCCGAACCCGTCCAGCAGCGGACTAAGTTCCGCCATCGATCGCGCAGTAAAAAATTGCCACTCGAATCCTGGCGCAGTCCCCAGGCTCTGGTTGTAGGCACGCAGTGTGTCCGGTGTGTCGTGCGACGGATCGAAGCTGACGCTGACGAACCGCACGCGCGAGCGCGACGACGTATCGGCCGCAATACGGTCGCGCAGCGTCTTCATCGTCTGATAGGCAAACGGGCAGCCCCACGGGTCAGTGCAATACGTATAGAAAAATGTCAGCAGCGTGACTTTGCCGCGCGTGTACGACGAAAGACGGCGTGTAGCGGCCGACGGGTTAAGCAATACCGCGTCGGGGCACTGCTGGATGCGCTGCAGTTGATAAGTGCCGGCCGGGGTCGGCACGAAATCCATGTGCGGCGCGAGTCCTGGTCCAGGATCGGGCGCCGGCCATGCCGACCCGGGAAGCAACATAATCGCCGCCAGCAACGCGCTGGCGCACTGCGTGCCGCACATCTTCAGGCAGCTCAGCTCATCAACGCGCCGCACCTTTGGCGCTGAACTTCATGTGGTGCGCGCGTCCGAGCTTCTCCCTGGCGAAGTCCACTTCGAACGCCGGCTTCAACTCCTTGCCGTCCCAGTGAAAGGCACGCACGAACTGCTCGTTATCGGCGCCCCCCTTGTCCCACTTCTCCAGCAGGCTGGAAGTGATGTAAACGCGCTTGCCGTCCCACGACTGGCTGATCATGTTGACCTGGCGTCCGGTCTGCTTCTCGTACGTCTGCCTTGGCGCCTCTGGATTGCTCAGGTCGAAGTAGCGCGTCATGCCGTCCATGAACGTATTGACCCACAGTCCTTTGCCGTCGGCGGTGATCGAGATATCGACCGGCAGTGGAATCTTGCTGGGGTCGCCGATCGTGCCAACGTCCTTCGCCTGCCACTGGCCTGCGCCATCCTGCTTGAC
>JACCZX010000364.1 GCA_013695705.1 Burkholderiaceae bacterium
GATTCCATCCCTGCCGACGGATCACCGGGCCGAGCTCACCATCCGGTTTCCCGCTCCCACTGGCGGCGGGCCGTATGTCCCGTCCGTGCCCGCCTACTGGGAGAAGATTTGGGAAGATGAGTTTGACGGCCCGGCCGGGACCACGCTCGCCGGTCGGGTACACAACGGCGGGAGCGCGGGCATCGGCACGTGGACGCGGATTGACACGAATGGGGGACCGAACGCTACGCTCGACGGCGCCGGGCGGTGCTACAATCCGCCCGCCGTCGGCGGTGGCCCGTCCGCCGCGTTCTACGCGCCCGCCGGTCTCACGCTGCCCGCGTCCGGCAAGCTCCGGGTCGAGATCGACGTGTATAACGATGGGAGTCGGGTCGGCGTCGGCGGCACGCTGTACCCTGGAGAGTTCGGCCTGCTCCTGCGCTACCAGGGCGGGGTGGTGACGAATGCCAACCCCATCTATGACGAGGCGTATCTGTGGCAGGCTGAAGGGAGTGACGACGCAACGCTTCCCTACAACTTCTACCACACGAACACCGGCCCGACGGCGGGGGGACTTGGCGGCGTGCTTGCCGGTGGGCAGCACGTCGATGCGGGCGAAACCAGCCTCTTTCGCACGCACATCGAGGGGCAGGGGGCCGCGCCCGCGTACATCAGCGTGAGCACGGAGGGGGTCACCGCCTTCTCGTTCTACGACGGCCAGTTCGATCCGCGGAGCAACTTCGACACCGGGCCGCCGGGCATTCTCATGCCAGCGAATTACTACGGCAATCCCTTCCGCATCGCCCGGTTCTCGATCTATCAGTGGAACCTCGGCTCGCCGGGCTCTGGCGGCACCTACGGGTACGGCGTCGGGGGCGTCAAGCTGAATCACGACGCACTGCTCGGGAATTACTACTCGTTTGAGATGGATCTCGAGCACTTCGCCAGCGGGAGCATCGATGCGACCGCGTACCTGTATCGCGTCGATGGGGGCGCGTATACCCTGCTCAGGTATGGAGCGATGGTCCTCGCCCACGACGCCGACACGCGCTTCTCGCTGGCACGGGTGAATGACGTACTCTACTGCTATATCGGGGACGAGGAATTCGTCGGCTTCCGGTTCGATCTGGCGACCGGCGTCTCAGAGGAAACAGGGCTTGGGGTGACCACGCTCTCGGGCGGCCATCCTGGGATGAACTTTGTTGACTCAAACGGGCTCAATGTTCGCGGGGTGCTGTTCTCAGTCTATGATCTGGAGTGTTGGGCCGACCCCGACAACCCGGACCCACCCCAAGGTCCGGTACCGCCGACGCTGCTGGAATCCGCCCTCTACGTCAAGCAGGGCGGCGTCTGGGTCGAGGTGGACGTGCCCTCGCTGTCCAACACCGGGAGCGTCCACGGTCACGCGGAGCTCCTGGCCCGCGGCTCGAGCGAGATGCTGGTGCGCCACCAGGGCCTCTGGGTCAAACCGCTGCCAGAGGAGAGCACCCCAGGGATCGATCCTGATGACCCGGACGTGCCGCCGTATGACTTCCGGTGCATAGACGACTTCCCGATCGACTACCCCCTGCCCCCACCGGCGGCCGTGGGCACGAAGAAACTGGCGCTCTACAACCTCACGTCGTCGATGCTGGGCGACTACTCCCCAGCGTTGGCTTCGATCATCGGCTCGAGCACCGGCGCGTTCGCCGGGATGCAGGCCGCTCTGCTGGCCCGGGGGATGGAATGGTGGATGATCCCCGCGTTCCGGAAGGAGCAGACGACCGACAACAGCAACCACGGTCCCTACGACCACGCGGCCACGATGGCAAAGTTTGCGACGTGGAGCGGGACCGCCTACAACACCGCCGTCCTCAAGTACGTGGTCGGCTTCGACGAGTACAATTGCTCGACCTGCTGGGTCGGGAGCCCACCGACGTTCGCGCAGGTGAGCGCCGGCTGCTCGGCGCTGGCCGGCTACTTCAGCGGCGTGCCGATCAGCGTCCGGGTGAGCCCGGCCAACATGCTCAGGAACGACGGCGCGGTGCCCGCTGGTGTCAGCGTCGGGATGGCGCAG
>JACCZX010000370.1 GCA_013695705.1 Burkholderiaceae bacterium
CAGGTGCAGATCGGGATGACCGCGCAAATACTTTTATTTCTCGCGTTCTTCGCGGCGTTCGCCGTCAAGGTGCCGATGTGGCCAGTCCACACGTGGTTGCCCGACGCCCACGTTGAAGCGCCAACGGGTGGGTCGATCATTCTGGCCGCGATCATGTTGAAGCTCGGTGCGTACGGCTTCCTCCGTTTCTCTCTGCCAATCCTGCCCGATGCGTCGCACGCGCTGGCGGGTTATGTGATTGCGCTGTCGCTGATCGCGGTCGTCTATATCGGACTCGTTGCTCTGGTGCAGTCGGACATGAAGAAGCTCGTAGCGTATTCGTCGATCGCGCACATGGGGTTCGTGACGCTTGGCTTTTTCATTTTCAATCAGATGGGAATGGCGGGCGGCATCGTGCAGATGATTTCGCACGGCTTTGTCTCCGGCGCCATGTTCTTTTGCATCGGAGTGATGTATGACCGGATGCACAGCCGGAACATCGAAGACTATGGCGGCGTCGTGAACACGATGCCGAAGTTCGCGGCGTTCTTCATGTTGTTTGTGATGGCAAATGCCGGCTTGCCGGCAACCAGCGGCTTCGTCGGCGAGTTCATGGTCATCCTGGGCGCGGTGCAGTACAACTTCTGGATTGCCGTCACTGCGGGCACCACACTAGTGCTCGGGGCTGCGTACTCGCTCTGGATGTACAAGCGAGTTATCTTCGGCGATGTCGCGAACGCTCGTGTCGCAGAACTGGTTGATGTCAACGCTCGCGAGCTTGCGATTCTTTTGCTGCTTGCAGCGACCGTGCTGTGGATGGGTCTGTATCCGAAACCGGTAACGGACCTGATGGATGCCTCGGTCGCGCAGTTGTTGAAGCACGTTGCGGTGTCGAAGCTGCCGCAGGCAGTGGCGAATCCATGAACGAGCTCGATTACGTTTTCCGCATCCCCGAGTTCGTGCTGCTGGTCGCGGCGTGCGTGGTCCTGATTGTCGATCTTTTCGTTTCGGACGCACGCCGCAATGTGACTTACTTACTGACGTTGCTTGCGCTACTGGTGGTGGGAGCGGTCGTTTGTGTCTGGCTGGCGCAAGATGTTTCTCTAATCGCGTTCGGCGGTATGTACATCGCCGATCCGATGGGGCACGTACTAAAGCTGTTTGCGGTCGTGTGCTGCGGGTTCATGCTGGTATGCGCGCAATCGTATGCACGTGCCCGCTCCATCTGGAAGGGCGAACTGTTCAGCCTTACGCTTTTCACGTTGCTCGGGATGATGTTGATGATCTCGGCCAACAATCTGCTCGTCATCTATCTCGGCCTCGAGCTGCAGTCGCTGTCGATGTACGCCCTGGTTGCCTTGCGACGCGACGATCCGCGTTCGAGCGAAGCTGCGATGAAATACTTCGTGCTCGGCTCGCTCGCGTCGGGCTTCCTCTTATATGGAATGTCGATGCTTTACGGCGCGACGGGTACGCTGGAGATTGACGAGCTGGCACGTCGCGTGGCCTCTGGGGAGGTCGTCAGCCGCGCGTCGCTGCTTCTTGGAATCGTGTTCGTGATCGCCGGTCTGGCGTTCAAGTTCGGAGTGGTCCCGTTCCACATGTGGGCGCCCGACGTCTATCAAGGCGCGCCTACGCCCATCACGCTGTTGCTGAGCTCAGCGCCCGAGCTTGCGATCTTTGCAATTGCGTTCCGTATTTTGGTCGACGGTTTGTTGCCCCTCGCCATTGACTGGCAAAAGATTCTTGCGCTGCTCGCCGTTGCATCGCTGGTGCTCGGCAATCTGACTGCAATCGCGCAGACCAACTTGAAGCGCATGTTGGCGTACTCGACGATTGCGCAGATGGGCTTCGTTCTGCTGGCGATGCTGTCGGGTGTTTCGGCGGGCGACCCGATCGCGATTGCCGACTCGTACAGCGCGGCAATGTTTTACCTGATCACCTATGCGCTCACCTCTCTGGGAACGTTCGGCATCATCCTATTGCTGTCGCGCCAAGGGTTCGAAGCCGAAGAGATCGCTGACTTTCGCGGGCTCGCGAAGCGCAGCCCGTGGTACGCGTTCGTAATGCTGTTGCTGATGTTTTCACTTGCCGGGGTCCCACCCACGGTCGGTTTCTACGCGAAGCTCGTCGTGCTGCAGGCGTTGCTAAGCGAGGGCGCCACCGTCGCCGCCGTGTCATTAGCCGTCATCGCGGTCTTGTTCTCGTTGATCGCCGCGTTCTACTACTTGCGCATCGTCAAAACCATGTACTTCGACGATCCGTCCCCCGAGTCTGCTGCGGTTCCGCTGGTTGCGCCAGCCGATATGCGCGTGGCGTTGTCGCTCAACGGCATCATGGTGCTCGCGCTCGGGTTACTGCCCCAGTGGTTGCTGCAATTGTGCGCAAGCGCGATGACGCGCACGCTCGGCGGCTAGAGCATCGCGGCAGTGAAACGTTCTGCCGCACCAGATTCAATGAACGAGCAAACGCTCGATAGCCGCCTCGTGTTTGAAGGGGCATTTCTGCGTCTGTTCGTTGATAACGTACGTGCAGCCGATGGTCACGTCGGCACGCGCGAGTATCTGCGTCATCCGGGCGCGGTCATGGTGGTGCCGCTGCTGCCCGATGGAAGTGTCGTGCTCGAACGGCAGTTCCGTTACCCGCTCAAGAAAACCGAGGTGGAGTTTCCCGCCGGAAAAATCGATGCGGGCGAAAGCCCGTTTGAGTGTGGGCAGCGCGAGCTGCTCGAGGAAACCGGATATCGCGCGGCAAGGTGGAGCTATTTAGGCGGCCTGCACAACGCAATCGCATATTCCGACGAAAAAATCGAAATGTTCCTCGCTGAAGAACTCACGCATGAAGGCGCCACCCTCGACGCCGGCGAAACGCTCGAAGTATTCACAGCGCCGTGGCAGCAGCTGCTGCAGTGGGTGCGCGACGGCACGGTAACCGACGTCAAGACGATGGTGGGCGTGATGTGGCTCGAGAAAGTGCTGGCAGGAGAGTGGGAGCGGAAAGAAGCCGTTTGAGCAGCCTGCCTCACGCTACATGTTCACGTAGTTCGGCCCACCACCTCCTTCTGGCGTCACCCAAACGATATTCTGTGTCGGGTCTTTGATGTCACACGTCTTGCAATGCACA
>JACCZX010000349.1 GCA_013695705.1 Burkholderiaceae bacterium
CTGGGATATGGGAACCTACCTCGGACTTGCCTTGCGTGGCCCATTGGCCAGCATTTTTCCGCACCACGAAGGGCTGACCGCGCTGCGGCGTGATCTGCACGCCAATCCCGAGATCGGCTTCGAGGAGCACCGCACCGCCGCGCTGGTTGCCGAGCGCATGCGCGATCTGGGCATCGAGGTGCATACGGGAATCGGCAAGACCGGCGTCGTTGGCGTGGTGCGCGGTGAGAAAAATACTGCGGGCCGCGCCATCGCGCTGCGTGCCGACATGGACGCGTTGCCGATCAACGAAGAAAATGAATTCGCTCACCGCTCGACCAAGGCCGGGCTGATGCACGGCTGTGGTCACGATGGTCATACAACGATGCTGGTCGGCGCGGCGCAGTACCTGGCGCGCACGCGCAACTTCGACGGCACGGTGTATCTCATTTTTCAGCCGGGTGAGGAAGGATTTGCGGGCGCCAAGGCAATGATCGACGACGGATTGTTCGAGCGCTTCCCCGCCGAAGAGGTCTACGCGATGCATAACTGGCCCGCTTTGCCGGCGGGGCAGATCGGCCTTAACTCCGGGCCAATGATGGCCTCGGCTGACCGCGTCGAAATCACGATATGCGGCAAGGGCGGTCACGGTGCGCATCCCCATTTGACCGTCGATCCGATTATGGTCGCGGCACACATCATCACCGCCATGCAGACCATCGTTTCGCGCAACGTCGGGCCGCTGGAAAACGCGGTCGTGAGCCTGTGCTCCATGCAGGCCGGCAGTCCGGGCGCGTTTTCCGTCGTACCGCGCGAGGCGAAGCTCACGGGCACGGTGCGAACCTCCAGGATCGATACACAGGACTTGATCGAGCGCCGCATCACAGAACTGGTTGAGTCCACTGCGCGCGCTTTTGGCGCCGAGGCAACGATTGTTTACGAGCGTATCTACCCGGCGACGATCAACCATCCAGTGCAGGCGAAGTTTGCCGGCGACGTGGCCGCGGAGCTGGTAGGCGAAGACAACGTGGTGCGCGATCTCGCACCGAGCATGGGCTCGGAAGATTTTTCATTCATGCTGCAGGCTAAACCAGGATGTTATGTCCGCCTGGGGCAGGGCGGTGGCCCATCGAACTGCTTTTTGCACAACACTCGTTACGATTTCAACGACGCCATCATCCCGCTTGGCGCCGCATTTTTTTCCGCGCTTGCCGAGCGCAGAATGCCGCTTTCCCAGCATTGACCCGGAAGGAACCCCGATGAAGACATTGCATCGCCACTTTAAGACCACCGCTGTCGCTGCGGCAATCGCCCTCGCTGCCACGCTGACGCTGACAACACAAGCGCACGCGCAGACGCTCAAATTTGCCAATCAGGGCGATGCGCTGTCGATGGACCCGCATTCGCTGAACGAGTCGTTCCAGCTGGCGTTCACCGCCAATATTTATGAGCCGCTGGTCGCCCGCGGCAAGAAGCTCGAGTTGATACCCGCGCTGGCCACTGACTGGAAGCAGACTGCTCCCACCATATGGCGCTTTAATTTGCGCAAGGGCGTGGTGTTTCACGACGGAACACCGTTTACCGCCGATGACGTGATTTTTTCATTGAATCGTGCGCGCGCCGACGGATCCGATGTGAAGACCTTCGTAGGTTCGATCAAGGAGATTCGAAAACTTGATGATCACGCGATCGACATCATCACGACCGAGCCGTTTCCGATTCTCGCGGAAGTGATTTCGGCCTGGTCGATCATGTCCAAGAGCTGGAGCGAGAGCAACAAGGCGACGGCGCCGGTCGACAAGCGCAAGGGCATTGAAAATGCCGCATCGTTCCAGGCCAATGGCACGGGGCCATATCGGCTGCGCTCGCGCGAACCCAACATACGCACCACGTTGCAACGCAATCCGCGTTACTGGGACAAGATTGAAGGCAATGTGCAGGAAGTCATTTTCACTCCGATCGGCAATTCATCGACGCGCGTGGCGGCGCTGCTGTCGGGTGAGATCGACATGATGGAGCCGGTGCCGGTGCAGGACATCGCGCGCATCTCGGCCGACAAGAATCTGAAGGTGATGCAGGCACCCGAGTTACGCACGATCTTCCTGGGAATGGACCAGTCGCGTAACGAGCTGCTTTCGTCGAGCGTCAAAGGCAAGAACCCGTTCAAGGACAAGCGCGTACGCCAGGCGTTCTATCAGGCCATCGACGTCAACGCGATTCAGAAAGTGGTAATGCGGGGCGCATCCGCACCGACAGCCTTGATGATCGCGCCAGGCATCAACGGATTCCAGGCCGACATGAACAAGCGCTTTCCGTTCGATGTGGAGGCGTCGAAGAAGCTGTTGGCCGAAGCCGGCTACCCGCAGGGCTTCGAGGTCGGCATGAATTGCCCGAACGATCGCTACGTTAACGACGAAGAAATCTGCAAAGCGGTTTCTGCCATGCTGGCCAAGACCGGCATCAAAGTAAATTTGACTGCCGAAACCAAGGGCACGTACTTCCAGAAGATTTTGTCGCGCAATACGTCGTTTTATCTTCTCGGCTGGACGCCCAGCAGCTACGACTCGCACAACCCGCTGTTCGCATTGATGGCGACACCGGGCGCCGGCGGTCAGGGGCAATTCAACCTGGGCAGCTACAGCAACGCCAAGATCGATGAGCTGACCAAGTCGATCGCCACCGAGACCGACGTCAAGAAGCGCACCGCGATGATCGGCGAGGCGATGAAGATTCATCAGGACGACGTTGGCCATATTCCGCTTCATCAACAGGCGCTGGCGTGGGCCATGAAGCGCAACGTCGACCTGGTGCAGTTGGCCGATAACTACATGTTCATCAAATGGGTCACAGTCAAGTCAGCGACCCCGTGATCGGTGATCGCTGATCGGGGCGCTGGATGGACACTCAGGGCACGCGGAGTGCGGAAGGTTTTCAACCGATCGCTGATCACGGATCGCTGATCGCTGCTCCCGCTCCGCTGATCACTGATCAAGGATCGGTCGTGCGGATGAATGTCGCCGGTCGCATCTGGGATAGCGACGTCTCATACAGCTTCCGCAATTCGCCGATTGCAATCACGGCTGCCGTCGTGGCCATCGTGCTGATTTTTTCAGCGGTCTTTGCGCGCTGGGTAGCGCCGCATAACCCCTTCGATCTGGCCACGCTCAACCTGCTCGACGCATCGCTGCCGCCGGCGTGGGAGGCCGGAAGCAATCCAGCATTCTGGCTTGGGACCGACGATCAGGGACGCGATATTTTTTCCGCGATCCTGTTCGGCATGCAGGTGTCACTGGCGATCGGACTGGCATCGGTTGCGCTGTCGGTCGTTTTGGGAGTCGGACTCGGCCTGCTTTCCGGTTATGTCGGCGGCCGGCTCGATGCGTTCATCATGCGTGTATGCGATGTGATGCTGTCGTTCCCGGCAATCCTGACGGCGCTTTTGATCGACGGCGTCGCGCGTGCGGCATTGCCACGCGATACGCATAACGACGTTGCCTTCGGCGTGCTGATCATCGCGATCGCGTTATCGGGATGGGTTCAGTACGCGCGCACTGTGCGCGGCTCGACGCTGGTGGAAAAAAACAAGGAGTACGTGCAGGCGGCACGGGTCATTGGCGTCTCGCCCCTCGCCATCATGGCGCGCCATGT
>JACCZX010000385.1 GCA_013695705.1 Burkholderiaceae bacterium
GTTCTTCGGTATGGAGCCTCGCTTTTGGCTCAACCTCCAGTCCGAGTACGACATGCGACTGGCCGAGCGCAAGCTGCGCGCCAAGATTGCGCCGCGCATCCGCGCCTTGCATCCTGTCACGGCATGAGACCTCGTTTGCCTTGAAATTCTTCAAAACGCGGTCGAATTATGCGGGATCCTGATGTCCAGCGAATCCAGAATGGGTATGTGCGCGTGCATATTCTGGACAGACGGATTCTGTAGATCCAAGCGGGGCGCGGCTCTGGACGTTCTGTGTGATGGACGCCGCCTCCAGAATTGCGGTGCGGGTTGCGCTTGGCCCGCTCCAGTGGCATCGTGACTGCTGTTCCCCACCTCATCGAGCCGCCATGACACTCCGCCTCGCATTCGCTTTATTGCTTTCGCTTTTCGCATCGGTTGCGCTTGCGCAATGGCAACTGCTGCCTGGACTTGCAACCGACATCGGAGTCGGCGCGCGCGGCGACGCGTGGGTGATCGGCATCGAGCGTGTCGAAGGCGGAAATGCCATATATCGATGGACGGGAAGCGACTGGCAAATCGTTCCCGGCGGCGCGGTCCGCATCGATGTCGGTCCAGACGGCACTCCGTGGGTGATCAATTCGGAACACCAAATTTTCCGCTTGCGCGGTGGCGGCTGGGAACGGCTGCCCGGGCTGGCACGAGACATTGGGGTCGGGCCCAACGGGTCGGCCTGGGTCGTCGGCATCACGCCCACGGCCGGCGGCTTCACTATTCATCGCTGGAACGGCAGCAACTGGGATGTGGTGCCCGGCGGCGCGGTTCGCATCGACGTCGGTGCGCGCGGCGAGCCGTGGGTGGTCAACGATCGTGGTGAAATTTTTCAACTGACGTCGGCCAATCAATGGCAGCTTATCGCGAGCCCGGCAACGTCGGTCACCATCGCAAACAACGGCACGGTGTGGGCACTGGGAACCGACCGCGTGCCGGGCGGCCACAGCGTGCAGCACCAGGACGCACGCGGCTGGCGCCGCGTCGAAGGCGGGGCGGTTGCGCTGTCGGCGGGTGCGGTCCCCTGGCTGATCAATTCGGAGAATCAAATCTTTCGCTGGGATGGAGCGAAGAAATCGGAGCGCCTGCGAAACATAAATGAACGACGCTAACGATATTCCGACCCTGCGTCGCATCCTGCACGAGAGTCGCCGTATTGCGATGGTAGGCATCTCTGCCGAGTGGCATCGCCCGAGTTTTTTCGTCGGCAAATATTTGCAAGAGCATGGCTACATCATGATTCCGGTGAATCCGAAATATCGCGAGGTGCTGGGACAGCCGTGTTATCCCAATCTGACCGAAGCGCGTGCCGCAGGCCCGATCGATATGGTCGATTGCTTCCGCAAGTCAGACGATATCGATCCGCTTGCCGACGAAGCGATTGCAATCGGTGCAAAAACCCTTTGGATGCAGCTTGGCGTCGTCCATCACGCAGCCGCCGCGAAAGCCCGAGCTGCCGGACTCGAGGTCGTGATGGATCGCTGTGTGAAGATCGAGCACGGCCGATTGTTCGGTGGTCTAAATTGGGCCGGCGTCAACACGCGTGTCATCTCGGCGCGCCGGCCACGGCAGCTGCCGTACTAGATACGCATGTCCGACCGCGAGTTCGGCATCGAAACGCTATGTCTGCACGCGGGCCAACTGCCCGATGCGGTTACGGGTTCGCGCGCACAGCCGATTTATCAAACCACCAGCTACGTCTTCGATTCGGCCGATCACGCAGCAAGTCTTTTCAATCTGCAAACGTTCGGCAACGTCTATTCGCGCATCAGCAATCCGACGGTGGCGGTGTTCGAAGAGCGCGTCGCAGCATTGGAAAATGGCCGCGCGGCGCTGGCGACCAGCTCGGGCATGGCGGCGCAGCTGACCGCGATCCTAGCGATCTTGCAGCCCGGCGATCACATCGTCGCCGCGAGCCTTCTTTACGGCGGGACATACTCGCAGTTCGCAGTCACGTTGCCAAAAATGGGAGTTCAGGCAACGCTGGTCGATCCCGACAATCCTGAGAATTTTCGCAGAGCGCTGCAACCCAATACGCGGCTTGTCTACGCGGAGACGCTCGGCAATCCTAAAATCAATGTGCTCGACATCGAGGCAGTTGCCGCAATCGCGCACGAGGCACAGATTCCGCT
>JACCZX010000421.1 GCA_013695705.1 Burkholderiaceae bacterium
CCGTTGTAGCCCTTTGCATCGGCGCCGACCGGAATAACGTCGGGCTCGGCTGCGGCCCACCACACACCGAACATACGGTCACGCGGAAAGCCGGTTGCCACCGCCTCGCGCACCGCGGTTGAGTTCATCACGCCCCAGCCCCACAGGAACACGTAGTCGGGACGATTCTGGCGAATCTGCAGCCACGCCGCTTTCTGTTCGACGCCCGGATGCGTAACCGGAATTACCGCCAGCTCGAAGCCGTGCAGCTTTGAACGCTCGGTCAAAAGAGGAATCGGCTCTTTGCCGTACGGCGAGTCGTGATAAACCAGCGTGATCTTCTTGCCCTTCAGCTTGTCGAACCCGCCGTTGATCTTGGCGATGTGCTGCACCAGGATGTCGGCGGCAGTCCAATAGGTTCCCATCAACGGAAAGTTGTACGGGAACACTTCGCCTTCGACCGAATCCGCCCGACCGTAGCCGGCAGTGATCAACGGGATCTTGTCAGCCGCCGTCTTATCGGTCAGCGCAAACGTCACGCCGGTCGAAAGCGGTTGAAACAACGCCGGATTCTTTCCCTTCAGCCGCTCATAGCACTCGACGCCGCGATCGGTCGCGTAGCCAAACTCACACTCTTCGAACGTGATCGTGACGCCGTTGATGCCACCCTGCGCATTGACCAGCTTCAGATAATCCACATAGCCATTGGCCCACGGATTACCGTTGGGACCGTAAGCGCCGGTGCGATACACCAGTACCGGGAAAAATTGTTCGCCTTTACCTGCTGCGGGCGCCTTGGTTTGCCCGAACGCCGGCGCCGACATGCTGAGCGTAACGGCGGCGGCGATTCCAGCCAGCGCCGAAATCGCGCTTGCCATCTTTCGTTGCAGAACTGCCATGGTGGTCTCCTTTGGTCCGCGTTAGTTTATGAAGGCCATTCCCGTCTTGGACCTCTATCAGTGCGGGAACGGCCAAAGCCGTAGCTTCTCTTTTCCGATTGCCCACAAACGAGCCAGCCCGTGCGGTTCGACGATCAGAAAAAACACAATCAAGCTGCCAAAAATCATCGATTCCAGATGCGATGCCAGCGCGGTGGAGATTGGAACACCGAACCAGCCGGGAACCTGATTCAACAAAATGGGCACGAGCAAGATAAACGCTGCGCCAAAGTATGCGCCGAGCAACGAGCCCATGCCGCCGATGATGATCATGAACAAAAGGTTCAGCGAGAGGTTGATATTGAACGCTAATGGCTCCCACGCGCCTAGATGGATAAACCCCCAGAGAGCGCCCGCTATGCCGGCATAAAACGAGCTGACCGCAAAGGCCGAGAGCTTCGCAGTAAGCGGGCGAATACCGATGACTTCGGCCGCAACGTCCATGTCGCGTGTCGCCATCCAGGCGCGACCGATGTGGCCGCGCACCAAATTTTTCGCCGCCAGCGTCAGGACGATGGCCACCGATAGCACGAACAAATACTTGTCGATCGGAGATTCGATCGTCCAGCCGAACATCTCGATCGACGCGGTCGAGACCGAACCCGACGACGAGTAGTCGGTGAACCATTTGACACGCGCAAACATCCAGTCGATAAAAAATTGCGCAGCCAACGTCGACACCGCCAGATACAAGCCCTTGATACGCAGGCTTGGGACCCCAAACACCGCGCCCACCAATGCGGCAATGCCGCCCGCAAGCGCCAGCACGATCACAAAGTTAAGCTGCGGCAACCTAATGACGAGGTTGTAGGACGCGTAGGCGCCCACCGCCATGAACGCCGCCGTGCCGAGCGAGATCTGGCCGCAATAGCCGACCAGCAGATTGAGCCCAATTGCCGCAATCGCGAGAATCAAGAATGGAATGATCAGCGCGCGAAACATGTAATCGCTTGCGAGCACCGGCACCGCCAGATACGCAAACGCGATCAGTGCGAGCACGAACCAACGATCCTGCGTGATCGGCAGTAGCTGCTGATCGGACCCGTAGGTCGTCTTGAATTGGCCGTTTTCTCTGTAAAGCATATGCGCGGTTAATGGGTCGGCTAATGAATCGGCTAAACGCGGTCAATGTGCTTCTCGCCGAACAACCCTTCGGGACGAACTAACAAAAACAGCAATGCCAGCATGTACGCAAACCAGTTCTCGATGCCGCCGCCGGCCAGATCGAACTGCCTGACCAGGATCGGACCGAGAAACACCTCAGCGAATTTTTCACCGACGCCGATGATGAGGCCACCGAGAATCGCGCCAGGCACCGACGTAAAGCCCCCGAGGATCACCACCGGCAGCGCCTTGAGCGCAATCAGCGATAAAGAAAATTGCACGCCGAGCTTCGAGCCCCACACGACGCCCGCCACCAGCGCGACGAACCCCGCAACAGTCCACACGATCACCCAAATGCGGTTCAGCGGAATGCCGATCGACTGCGCAGCCTGATGATCGTCCGCCACCGCGCGCAGCGCGCGACCGGTGGGCGTCTTCTGGAAAAAAATGGCGAGCGCGAGTACCAGCAAGCCCGCTGCCGCCGCCGCCACCAAGTCCTCCGTGTTGATCAGAATGCCACCCGCGAAAATGTTTTCGAAGACGAGCACGGGTGTTTTCGGCAAGCCAGTATCGATCTGATAAATATTGCTTCCCCACACGGTCTGGCCGAAGCCGTCGAGGAAAAATGCAACGCCCAGGGTTGCCATCAGCAACACCACTGCGTCCTGGTTGACCAGATGCCGCAACACCAGGCGTTCGATCACCCACGCCAGGGCCGCCATCACGACAATCGCAAGGATGAACGCCAACGGCAGCGGCATCACCTCGCTCATGCGTGCCACGGCGAGCGCCGCAAACAACACCATCGCGCCCTGCGCAAAGTTGAAGACGCCCGAGGCCTTGAAAATCAATACCAGTCCGAGCGCGACCAGCGAATACAGCACGCCCGACATCAACCCACCGAGCAGTACCTCGAAATAAAAACCGGGCGCGCTGATTCCGGTAGCAAGTGGCAGCACCATGCCGATCGCCAACACCATCAGCAGCACTACGACCGCCCAATTTTTTCTCAGATACGTGCCCATCAATGGGCAACGCCTAAATAAGCGTCTATCACGTTCTGACTGTTCCGAACGTTGTCGGGCGAGCCGTCGGCAATGACCCGGCCGTAATCAAGCACAACAACGCGATCGGAGATATCCATCACGACGCCCATGTCGTGCTCGATCAGCACGATGGTGGTGCCGAACTCTTCGTTGACGTCGAGTACGAAACGGCACATATCTTCTTTTTCTTCGAGATTCATCCCGGCCATCGGCTCGTCGAGCAATAACAGCTTCGGCTCCATCGCGAGTGCCCGACCGAGGTCGACCCGCTTTTGCAGACCGTACGGCAGTCGGCCGACCGCCGTTTTCCGATGCGCCTGGATTTCAAGGAAATCGATGATGTTCTCGACAAACTGGCGATGGCGCAGCTCTTCGGCCTTGCCCGGTCCAAGGTGCAGCGCCTGCAACAACACGCCGGTTTTCATGCGCAAGTTGCGGCCGGTCATGATGTTGTCGAGCACGCTCATCCCCTTGAACAGCGCCAGGCTTTGAAACGTGCGCGCGATACCGGCGGCCGCAGCCTCGTGCGGGTCCATGGTGCCGCGCACTTTGCCGCGAAACGTAATGCTGCCGTGCTGCGCCGTGTACACCCCGTTGATCACGTTGAGCAGCGAGCTCTTGCCAGCGCCATTGGGCCCGATGATGGCGCGTACTTCGTGCTCGTAAACGTCAAACGACACCTGTTGCAGCGCTTTTACGCCGCCGAACGCAAGCGAGACATCCGCGACTTTCAGCAAAACGTCGCCCGCGTTGTCGGCACGCACACGACTCACCGCTTGCCCTCTTCATTCGTGCCCGCCGCGTCATCCTTCATGCTCCACGCAGAATTGGCGGCGCGCTTGATTTCATGCTTTGGCTTGCCGGCCTTGTTGGCCGCTTCCATCACCAGGTACAAGAAGGTGAAGATCAGCGCAAAGCCAACGACTGCCAGCAGCAATTGCCCGTTCGCCAGCGACCATGCGGCCAGCGCGACGCCCACTACCAGGCACGCGATGGCCGCCAGCGTGCGCGCACTCATGAATACACCCGCGCGCTGCGCGCGGTCCCTTCGCGGGGGACGGAGCACCCTCCGTAGCCTGCCCCGGAACTGATACGGGGGAGCGGCCGGGCGGAAGTACTCACAATCACGCCGCCTTTTGCAAAACGGAAAATACTTCAGCGTCGATGATCTTCAACGTCGCGTTGATCTGCCCGGTGCGGCCGTCTTCGAACTTGACTGCTGTTTCGATGTACTGCTCGTTGAGCCCGCAATACATGGCAGCAACGAGCTGGTCGAACTTCTGCTGAATAAAACCGCGTCTCACCTTGCGGGTGCGCGTGAGTTCGTCGTCATCGGCGTCGAGCTCCTTGTGGAGCACGATGAAGCGATGAATCTGCGCGTTGGCAAGCTTGGGATCGGCGGCAAGGTCGGCATTGACTTTGCCAATGGCTTCGCGCACCAGTGCAAGCACTTCGGGTTTGGCCGCAAGATCGGTGTAGCCGGCGTACGGCAGGTTGTGCCGCTCGGCCCAGTTACCCACCGCCTCCATGTCGATGTTGATAAATGCAGTCACCATCGCACGCTGATCGCCGAACGCAACCGCTTCCTTAATGGTCGGGAAAAACTTCAGCTTGTTTTCGATGTACTTGGGGGCGAACAGCGTGCCGTCGGCAAGTTTGCCGACGTCTTTTGCGCGGTCGATGATTTTGAGGTGGCCGCCCTGATCGAAGTAGCCCGCATCGCCGGTGTGAAACCAGCCTTCGGCATCCTTGGCCTCACGCGTCGCCTGCGGCGCTTTGTAGTACTCGCGAAACAGTCCCGGCGAACGAATCAAGATCTCGCCCGCGTCCGAAAGCTTGATCTCGACACCCTTGACCGGCGGGCCGACGGTATCGGCCTTCACGCCGCCGTTTTCCTGCACGCACACGAACACCGAGGTCTCGGTCGAACCGTACAGCTGCTTTAAATTGATGCCGAGCGAGCGGTAGAACGTAAACAGATCAGGACCGATTGCTTCGCCGGCGGTATAGGCGACCCTGACCCGGCTCATGCCGAGCGAGTTGCGCAGCGGCGCATATACAAACCAGTTGCCGAGCGAATAAAGGAGCCGATCACCCAGCCCGACCGGCTGCTTGTCGAGCAACCGTCCACCCACGTGGCGCGCCACGCCCATGAAATAGTGAAACATGCGGCGCTTGATGCCCGACGCGTCTTCCATCCGGATCATCACTTGCGTCAACATCGCTTCGAGCACGCGCGGCGGCGCAAAGTAATACGTGGGCCCGATCTCGCGCGTGTCCGCGGTCACGGTCGCCGCTGACTCGGGACAATTCACCGTAAACCCGCACACCAGCCACTGCGTGTACGAAAAAATGTTCTGCCCGATCCACGCCATCGGGAGATAGGCGAGCACGTCCTCGTTTGCGGTCAATGCCTCGAGCTCGGCACCGGCGCGTCCGGCGGCGATCAGGTTGTCATATCCGAGGACGACGCCCTTGGCGTCGCCGGTCGTACCCGAGGTGTAGAACATCGCACCGATATCGGTCGCGCGCCCTTTGGCGATCTCCTCGCTAACTGTTGCGGGGTTCTGCTTCAGCCACTGCTGACCGCTGACACGCAGCGCTTCGTACGGTTGCAACCCCGCTTGCTGGTAATGGCGCAGGCCGCGCGCGTCGTCATAAAAAATTTGCTGCAAATGAGGGACCTTTTCGCGCACCTCGAGCACCTTGTCGACCTGCTCCTGGTCTTCAACCACCGCGAATCGGATCTCTGCGTTGTCAAACACGAACACCATCTCGGCAGCGGCCGCGTCCTGATACATCGGTACCGGAATACCGCCCAGGCACTGCACCGCCGTCATCGTAAAATATAGCCGCGGGCGGTTTTCGCCGATGATGGCCAGATGCTGGCCGCGCTTGAACCCTGCCTGCATCAATCCGGCAGCGATTTCACTGACCTCTTGCAACATCTGGCGCCAAGTCCAACTCTGCCAGATGCCGAGATCTTTTTCGCGAATCGCCGTGGCATTGGGGCGAACACGTGCATGCTCAACGAGCAGGCGCGGAAAGGTGTCAGCGCTGGGCGCTGGATTCACGAACTGTCTCCTGGCGC
>JACCZX010000437.1 GCA_013695705.1 Burkholderiaceae bacterium
CGCGCTCAAGCTCGCAATCGCCTGTCGAACCGTGTGACGGTTGACGCCGAATTCTTCGGCAAGCGCATGTTCTGCCGGCAACTGCGATCCGTTGCGCAGCGTGCCGCTCGCGATTCGCTCGGCCAGTTGCTGTTCGATTTGCGACCAGACCGTCGCACCGTCGGCGCGTTCCAGAACCGTGCGCCGGGGACGTCGTTCGCGCGCATCTCGCGGCGCGGTCGGTGCAACAGCGCTCACGTCCGCTTACTTGAAACGGTCATATGCTCGTCATCAGTGCTTCATGCGCGGGACCTAGCATCGCCGCACCATGGTGGTTGTCTAGACCTCTTATCTGGAACTCGGAAGATATCTCGCCCGTGTTGCACGCTGTTGACAAGAACGACCCATCGCCGGCCGACCGCAAGCACTGGCTCGCGCTGCTCGCGCGGGCAACGACGGAGCGTCTTGAACAGGCGCTGCGCCCCTGGTCGATGCTGAACGCCGTGTTCTTACGTCCACCCGAGAGCGGCTTGATGATGGTGCGGGCGAGAGTGGGCGGCAGCGGCGAGCGCTTCAACCTCGGCGAGATGACCGTCACCCGCTGTGCCTTGCGCGTCACCGAACGTGGCACGACTACCGCCGGCGTCGCCTACGTAATGGGCCGTTCGGCGCGGCAAGCGGAGCTGGCCGCGCGAGCGGACGCGCTGCTGCAGATGCCGGCCCACGCGGCGACGTTGCAGCGACAACTGATCGAGCCGCTCACTGCCGAACGCGCGCAGCGCGCCGAACAGGCGGAGCGGCGCGCGCAAGCGACCCGCGTCGAATTTTTCACTGTCGCGCGAGAGAGCTCCCAATGACAACCGCGCTCGACATCGCGCAAATCGGGGCCGGATTTGAGGCGCCGTCGTTCGACAGCCAGCGCGTGTTTCGCACGACTCTTCAAGCGATGGCGCGTCCGGGGACGTTGCACACGATCGATGCGTCGGCGCGATGGCCGCGAAGTCTGCACCCCGCCGCGGGAGCCGTGCTGCTTGCCCTGCTCGATCAAGACACGCGCGTGTGGCTGTCTAGGCCGGGGGACTCAGACGCGGTGGAGTTTCTGCGCTTTCACACCGGCTGCGTGATGGTCGACTCGCCGGCGCAGTCGGACTTCGCGTGCGTGATCGAAGCTGCTGAATTGCCGGCATGGACTTCCTTCGCGTGCGGCACCGATGAATATCCGCATCGCTCGACAACGGTGTTGATCCAGCTGACGTCGTTGCAGCACGGCTACCAATGGACGTGTTCCGGGCCGGGAATCGATGGAACCGACACCACGCGAATCTCGCTGCAAGGCATGCCGCGCGACTTCGGCGATGTGTGGAACGCACAGCGACGAATGTTTCCGTGCGGCGTCGACACCTACTTCGTCGCAGGCCACCAACTGTTGGCGTTGCCGCGCACGACGAACCTGCAGTTGACCGGCGTGCGCGACTGATATGTACGTCGCGGTCAAGGGCGGTGAACGCGCCATCCTGAACTCTTATGCGCTGCTGGGCGAGCGTCGGCGCGGCGATCCATCGGTGCCCGAACTCACGCTCGATCAGATCCGCCAGCAAATGCGGCTGGCGGTCGATCGCGTGATGACCGAAGGCTCGGTGTTCGACCCGGAGCTTGCAGCGCTCGCGCTCAAACAGGCTGCCGGCGATATCGTCGAGGCGGTGTTTCTACTACGCGCTTACCGAGCGACGCTGCCGCGGCTCGGTTACACGCGCGCGATCGATACCTCGACGATGCGCCTGGCGCGCCGCGTATCGGCGACGTTCAAGGATCTGCCGGGCGGCCAGGTGCTGGGCCCGACGTACGACTACACGCAGCGCATGCTCGATTTTTCGTTGGCGGCAGACGGCATCCCGGCGCCCGCCGCGCTTGCTCCCGCGGCCGGCGCCGCGCAACCGGTGCCGCGCGTGGTGGACTTGCTCGACGACGAAGGATTGATCGAAGCGTGCCGACCCGGCACCGGCGACGCCGAACCGCCTGACCTGACGCGCGAATCGATCGCGTTTCCGGCCGAACGCGCGCTGCGCCTGCAAAACCTCGCGCGCGGAGACGAAGGCTTTCTGCTCGCGATGGGTTATTCGACCCAGCGCGGCTACGCGCATTCGCATCCTTTCGCCGGCGAGATCCGCTACGGCGAAGTCGAAATAGAAATCGAACCCGAAGAACTCGGCTTCCCGATTTCGATCGGTGACATCGAAGTCACCGAGTGCCAGATGATCAATCAGTTCGCCGGCAGCAAAACCGAGCCGCCGCAGTTCACGCGCGGTTACGGCCTGACCTTCGGGCACTGCGAGCGCAAGGCCATGGCGATGGCGCTGGTCGACCGTGCGTTGCGCGCCGAAGAACTCGGCGAGGAAGTCACGGCGCCGGCGCAGATGCAGGAGTTCGTGCTCTCGCATAGCGACAGCGTCGAAGCGTCCGGTTTCGTGCAACACCTGAAGCTGCCGCACTACGTTGACTTTCAGGCCGAGCTCGAACTGGTGCGACGTATGCGAGCGCAGCAGACTGCACCGGAGAAAGACGCGGCATGAACGCCCCGGAGCGAGTGGCGCTGCAAGCCACGCGCGCGCGCGACGAGTCGTCGCGTGTCGAGCGCGATCCGAATTTCAACTTCGGCTATCTGGACGAGCGCACCAAGCGAATGATCCGCCGCGCGATCCTGAAGGCGGTCGCGATCCCGGGGCACCAGGTGCCGTTCGGCAGCCGGGAGATGCCGCTGCCCTATGGCTGGGGCACCGGCGGCATCCAGGTCACGGCCGCGATCCTGGGTTCTGCGGACGTGCTGAAGGTGATCGACCAGGGCGCGGACGACACCACCAACGCCGTGTCGATTCGCCGCTTCTTCGCCCGCACCGCCGGCGTGCGCACCACGACGCGCACGGATGAGGCGACCCTCATCCAGACCCGGCACCGCATCCCCGAGATCCCGCTGCGCGAGGGCCAGACGATCGTGTATCAGGTCCCGCTGCCGGAGCCGCTGGCCAAGCTGGAGCCGAGCCGGGCCGAGACACGCCGGCTGCACGCCATGGCGGATTA
>JACCZX010000443.1 GCA_013695705.1 Burkholderiaceae bacterium
GTTGCAACTCCGTACGGGGCGAGCGCTCTCGTCGGATCGCGCAAATTAGCAACCCGGGCGTGTCGAACTTCTGACTTCTAGATTACTTAGCCGTAATCTTGCGGTCATATGCTCCGCAAGCAGCCGCCCCGTACCATTTCTCGACCACAGAAAAACCTACCGCATGAAACTATTACTGGCAGAAGATGAAAAGCAGGCGGGCGAGTACCTAGTAAAAGGTCTCGGAGAAAACGGCTGCGTCGTCGACTGGGTTCGCAATGGCGTTGACGCCGTACATATGGCCTCGGACACCCAATACGATGTGATCGTTCTCGACATCGGGTTGCCGCAGCTCGACGGCTGGGAAACGATCAAGCGGATTCGACACCAAAGTCAGACGCCGGTTCTATTTCTTACCGCCCGCGATCGAGTCGAGGACCGGGTGCGCGGTCTGGAACTCGGCGCCGATGACTATCTGGTGAAGCCGTTTGCGTTTTCGGAGTTGCTGGCGCGCGTGCGCGCGCTGCAGCGGCGCGGCAAACAGCAGGAACCCGATGTCATCCGCGTGGCGGATCTCGAAGTGCAATTGTTGCGGCGAAGAGTCGAGCGGGCCGGACAGCGCATCGATCTGACCGCGAAGGAGTATGCGCTGCTGCTGCTTCTGCTGCGGCGAATGGGCGAAGTGCTGTCGCGCACCGTCATCGCCGAGCAGGTGTGGGATATGAACTTCGACAGCGATACCAATATCGTCGAAGTAGCGGTGCGCCGCCTGCGCGCGAAGATCGACGATCCCTATGAACAGAAGTTGCTCCACACGGTGCGCGGCTTCGGTTACGTGCTGGAGGACCGCGGTGGCGAGGCCGGTACCAAGCGCTGACATCTCGCCATTGGGCTTTCGTTATTTCCGCGCCTCGCTGGCAGCGCGCCTTGCGCTGCTGTTCGCGGCCGGACTATCGGCGTTATTGCTGATACTCGGAGTGTGGCTGGCATGGATGCTTCGCGTTCAGCTCGAGGCGCGCGATCGTGAAGAAATCGACGGCAAGACGGAAGTCGTTCTATATTTATTGCGAGAGTTGCACTCGGCCGACCAGATTCAAGCAAACGCGAATCGATTTGCGGAAATTGCCATCGGGCATCCGCACCTGCAGATTGGACTTCGTCACAGGGGACAGTGGCTGGTGGCCCCGACCCAAGAATTGCAAGCGCTGATCGGGCGCAATGTCTCGGACACCGTTCCATCAGCTCTGGCGGTAGAAGAAGTTCGTATGGCGGACGGCATTTGGTGGTTACGCCGCTTGCGTCACGTTGTATCGCCCAGTAACGAATTCATCGCCTACGTTGCGGTCGATGTAAGCCCTGCGCAGCAGCTGCTCGAACGCTTCATCGGTGCGATGCTTGTCGCGGGAGCTCTCGGAATACTCGCCAGTGCCGCACTTGGATGGGTGATCGCACGGCGAGGCCTGGCGCCCATTTCTGTCATCGCCCGAGAGGCCGAGCGCGTCACCGCTAACCGGCTGGGACAACCGCTTCGTTCCGAAGACGCGCCGGCCGAGATCCGCGGGTTGATCGAATCGATCAACCGCATGCTCGAACGGTTACAGGCCTCGTTCCGCACGCTGGAAGAATTTTCCGCCGACATCGCGCACGAACTGCGTACGCCTTTGAACAATTTGTTGCTGCAAACGCAGGTGACCCTTGGGCGCGAGCGCACTCCGGCAGAGTATGAGGACGCGCTGCACTCGAATCTGGCAGAGGTGGAACGGCTGCAGCGAATGGTGTCGGACATGTTGTTTCTCGCCCGAGTCGACCGCGGCATGCTGAAGCTCAATCTTGAAACAGTCGATCTGGCGGGTGAGGCACGCAATGTCGCGGAGTTCTTCGAAGCAGCCGCCGCCGAGCAAGGAAAGAAGATAGAAGTCACCGGTAACGGCACCGCTGCATGCGACCGATCGATGGCACGGCGGGCAATCACCAACCTGCTGTCGAACGCGGTGCGTTATTCGGAGGCAGGCGCAGCGATCAGCGTCAGCGTAGCGCCGACAGCGCAGGAATTTGTCGCATTGCGGGTTGAAAACGACGCGCACACCTTGGGCGCCAGCGAATTGCAGCGTCTTTTCGGACGCTTCACGCGCGGGCCGAACGCACATCAATCAACCGCGGAGGGAGCCGGCCTGGGGCTTTCGATCGTGGATTCGATCATGCGATTGCACGGCGGCCGCGTCGAAGCGGAAAGCGGACCTTACGGTGTCCGCTTCCAGCTTCTGTTCCCGGCCGCGCTATGAGCGCGCGTTGTCAGGCGCCGTGGTAAATGTCGTTCGGGAATTGCGCGCGTTGCATCATCTGCGGACGCTCTGCAGCGCGGGCATCGGTTCGGCCCGCTGGTTCCCGAGCCGAACGGTTGCCCGGCCCCTCGTAAATCCAGACAACTTCGCCACCGACGTAGCGCCAACCGGAATCCGCTAACGGCCGCGCCATCGCATACCGGTCAGCGCGCGCTGCGTCACCACGTGCGTCGTGAAAAACAAAACCGCGCTCGCCACCTACATTGTGCGAAGGCTCATTCGCCTTGGCGATAAAGGGCAACGCAAGCGCCCCGGTTGCTACCGCTACCAGAACCGCCAAACGTTTCGTCATATCAATCTCCCATCATGTTTCGCCGCTCACATTGAGCGAACGAGTGCAATGTAAAGATTGATACACCGCGTTATGCGGACGCCCCGATTACGAATGCGCAATCAGGACTCTGCTCCTCAGACTCGTTCGATTGACATGTGCTGCCGCGCGCGCAGCATCGAGAAGACCGACAGAATGGCCGCGCATGCAAACAGATGCTTTAGCGTGTGGCCGCTAATCAATCCTTCTAACAATGCATACACCTGATGGTCGAGCCGCTCGCAGATCACGGCGACGGCATACAAGCCCGCGGCCGCGTACATGCGGTTCGCGTGCGTGTAGCGAGACGGTGTCCGGGCCGTCACGATCAACGCGGCGGCGATGAAGCCGGCCTGCATCACCAGGTACGGAACAAGATTGCCGGAGGCATGCCAATAGAGCACGGTGCCGGCACCGACGGTCGCGAACGCGCTCAGCAACGGCGCAATCCGCTGCGGCGCGCGATCCGTCAAAGTGCCGGCGACCAGTCCTGCGAACCCAAGCGCTATCGGCAGCCGATCCCACACCAGGGTCGCGTCGTTCGGTTGCAGGTGATACCAGGCCGAGCCGAACGCTGTCAGCAGAATACCGAGAAACAGCAGCGCATACGGCCATGCCGCGCGCTGATCGGAAAATGCGTGGCGGTTGCTGGTGCGCCAGCCGTGCAATACGAAGTGAAGTCCGATTGCACCGACGACCAGAAACGGCGCGTTGGACAGCACGTCGGCCGCGTACGGCAAACCGAGCCAGACGCGCTGATCCGCGTAATCGTGAAACGACTGCGGCTGCGCGAACGACGGCAGCCAGAACGCCGCGAGCCATGGTGCGATCAGAGCAGCGAGCGCGAGCAGGCCGACCCGCGCAGTCGAAGACTGGTTTACGGCGGCAGATGAGACAAAAGATGTCGAGGAGTTCATGGCGTCTTTTTCTTTGCAACGCCGCTCACCTTACGTTGACTGCTTCGCGATTTGCCTGGTTACGCACGAGGTCGCGCATTGCGAGACTCCAGGTGCGAGTTGTCGTTAAGCGCGGTGCGATTATGCGAGATGCCGCAGCTCACGTAACGCGACCGACACCATCGCGAGATCGGCCGCCTTGGCATCGGCCAGCTCGGCGAGCATCCGTTGCGCGCGCTCGATCGCCGGGCGCTGCGCGATTTCCCACGCGCTTTGTCCGCCTGCACGCAGCGCGTCGGCCGTGAGCTCGCGTTGTAGTGCTGCGAGATCGTCGCCCAACGAATTCTTGGCCATGCCCTGCCAGTAGCCGTCGGACGGCAGCGCGGAGACTTGCGCGCGCAAGCGCGCGAGTCCCAGCAATTGGCCGATCGAGAAATACGCGGCGGCCACTGCTGCGAACGGCTGCTTCGACGACTCGGCGACTTCGGCAATGTCCAGCGCCGCGAACGATGTGTCTGAAGCGGTGACTGCCAGTGCGAGCGACGGCGAAACACCGCCCGCCACCAGCGTCTGTTCGCCCTGCGCTATCAGCGCCCGCCATGGCGCGCTGACCGGCTCTGCAGCGATGAACTCGAGCAGCGCAGCGGCAGCCGGCGCGAAGCGTTCGATCGTCCCGAGCATCGGCTCGGCGAGCCGGCGCGAGCGCAGGAACCACGTTGTCGAGCGCACCGTGCGGCGACCGAGCTCGATCAGCATCTGCGATTGCAATTCGTCAGCGACAACATTGTCGAGCGCTTCGATCGCCTGCCACACCGGCACCAGGCCAAACACTTCGCGCGTCAACAGGTAAGCACGCACGATCTGCGGTGGTGTAGCGCCGGTTGTTTCCATCAGGCGATGCACGAACGTGGCGCCGACGCGATTGACCATGCTGTTCAGCACATGGGTCGACACGATCTCGCGCTTCAACGGATGGCGTGCGATGTAGCCGGCGAATTTTTCTTTCAGTGCAGACGGGAAATAACGCGCGATCGCGGTCGCGACCCAGGGGTCCTCCGGCAGATCGGACGCAAGGAGTTCATCGAACAACCACATCTTGGAATACGCGAGCAGCACCGCCCGCTCCGGGCTGGTCAGCGCGATAGCCTTGCCACGTCTCTCGGCAATCTCATCGTCGTTCGGCAAAAATTCTATGGCGCGACTAAGGCGGCCCTGGCGTTCGAGAAAGCGTATGAACCGCTGCTGCTGATCGAGCAGCCGCATGCCCATGCGACCGCCGATCGAAAGCGATTGACCCTGAAAGTAGTTGTCTCTAAGCACGAGCTGCGCGACGTCGTCGGTCATGCTGATCAGTACCGCGTTGCGCTGCTTCTCGGTCAGATCACCGTCGGCGATCGGCAGCGATAGCAGGATCTTGATGTTGACCTCGTGATCCGAAGTGTCGACTCCGGCTGAGTTATCGATTGCATCGGTGTAGAGCCTGACGCCGTGTAACGCCGCTTCGATTCGGCCCAGCTGCGTGAAGCCGAGATTGCCGCCTTCGGCGACCACTTTGCAGCGCAGCTCGGCGCCATTGACGCGCAATACGTCGTTGGCACGGTCGCCGACCTCGGCGTGCGACTCGGCCACTGCTTTTACGTAAGTGCCGATGCCGCCGTTGTACAAAAGATCAACCGGCGCCCTTACAAGCGCCGAGATCAACTCAGTGGCCGTCAGCTTGCTCGCTGCAATGCCGAGAACCGCTTGCGCCTGCGGCGAGATCGGAATTGATTTTTCAGAGCGCGCCCAGATGCCGCCGCCCGCCGAGATCAACGCCTGGTCGTAGTCAGCCCACGAAGAGCGCGGCAATGCAAACAAACGCTCGCGTTCAGCGAAGCTCGCTGCAACATCAGGCGCGGGATCGATAAAAATATGTCGATGATCGAACGCGGCCAGCAATCGAATGTGACGCGACTGAAGCATGCCGTTGCCAAACACATCGCCCGACATGTCGCCGATACCGACGCACGCGAACTCGGTTGTCTGTGTATCGACGCCGATCTCGCGAAAATGCCTCTTCACGCTTTCCCATGCGCCGCGCGCAGTGATTCCCATTTCCTTGTGGTCGTAGCCCGCACTGCCGCCGGAAGCGAATGCGTCTCCCAGCCAGAATCCGTATTCCTGGCTGATGGCGTTGGCATAGTCGGAAAACGTCGCAGTGCCTTTGTCGGCGGCGACGACCAGATACGGATCGTCACCGTCGTGTCGTACGACGTGCGGAGGCGGCACGATCGCGTCGCCCACTCTATTGTCGGTAATGTCGAGCAGCCCGCGCAGATAGTCTCGATAACAGTCGACACCCTCCTTCAGGTACCCCTCACGGTCTGCGCTCGGTGCAGCTTTCTTCAACACGAAGCCGCCCTTGCTGCCGACGGGCACGATGACGGTGTTCTTCACCATCTGCGCCTTGACCAGCCCCAGCACTTCAGTACGAAAGTCTTCTGGCCGATCAGACCAGCGCAACCCACCGCGCGCTACCTTGCCGCCGCGCAGATGGACACCCTCAAAGCGCGGCGAGTAGACGAAGATCTCGAACATCGGCCGCGGCTCAGGCAGGCCAGGAATCTTGGTCGAATCGAATTTTAAGGAAAGAAACGAACGGCGCGGCCCGGCATTGCCACTGGCGCCGACACCCGTGCGCCAATAGTTGGTGCGCAGCGTGGCGCCGATCAGCGCCAGATACTGACGCAGCACGCGGTCTTCGGAAAGATTCGAAACTTTTTCAAGCGCCAACTCGATTGCGTTGACCTGGCTTGCCGCCGCACCTTTGTCCGCTCTTTGGTCGGTACCCTTACGCGGTGATGCCGGCGATTTCTGCGCTGGATCAAAGCGCAGCTTGAACAGCCCTACCAACATGCGTGCAATGCGCGGATGCGCGGCCAGCGTCGTCTCAATGAATGCTTGCGACAACGCGAACCCCGTCTGTCGCATCACCTTCGCATACGCGCGCAGCACGACGATCTCATCGGCTGACAACGCCGCGCGCAGTACCAGGCGATTGAAGTCGTCGTTCTCGACTGCGCCTTCGAACACGCGCGCAAACGATTCCTCGAACAGCGGCGCGATCGCTTCGGCATCGACGTCGTCACTGCTTGTGAGCTGCAGCGAAAAGTCATGTACCCATAGCGGCTCGCCCGCTTCGGGCTTCACTTGATAACCGCGCTCCGACAGCACGCGCACGCCCATGCGCTCGAGCATCGGCAGCGAATCGGACAATACGATCGGCGCGCCTTTTCGATACAGCTTGAATCCGAGCCGCCCCTGTGGGCCTTCCAGCGGGCGATACAGATTAAGCCCCAGCGCTTTGTCACCGAGCGCGTCGAGGCGCCGGATGTCCGCCACCGCCTGCCGCGGCGACACCGCTTCTTCATACGAAGTCGAAAACGCCGAATGAAATCGCTTGTAAAGTTCCGCCGCGCGGGCTTCGCCTTCGTCGTCGTTCAGCGCCTGCCGCAGATCGTCTTCCCAGCGCCGTGCGGCGGCCGCCAGTTGAGCTTCGATCGCGCGCCGATCGACGGCGCGCACCTTGCCCGGCGTCGTGCGTACGGTAATGTGAATGCGCGCGAGTACGGCGTCGGTCAGCAGCACGTCAAAATCCGCCGTCGAGCCGTCGAATGCTTCGATCAGTATTTGCTGAAACCGCCGCCGCAAATCGGTGGTGTAATTTTCGCGCGGCACAAATATCAAACACGAAACGAAGCGCTCGAAAAGATCGCGCCGCACGAACAGGCGAAAACGCTGGCGCTCGCCCAGGTGAACGATGCCGGTGGCGATCTCGAACAGCTCGTCGGCCGTCATCTGAAACAACTCATCGCGCGGATAAGTTTCAAGCACGTGCGTCATTGCTTTGCCGAGGTGGCTCTCCGGAGCGAGTCCGGAGCGCGCAGCGACGTCCCTTACTTTGCCGCGTATCAGCGGTACCTCGGCAACACGATTGTTGTATGCAGCCGAAGTAAACAGTCCGACGAAGCGGTGCTCGCCGATCACCGCGCCGTCAGCGCCATAGCGCTTGACGCCGATGTAGTCGATGTAACCGGGCCGATGCACGGTCGAGCGTGTATTCGCTTTAGTCACCACCAGCATCGGCGTGGCTGCACGCGCAGTGGCGCGAGCCTGCGGCGGCAGCACGGCAAAGCTGGTCGACAGCGCCGCGTCAGAATCGGATTC
>JACCZX010000476.1 GCA_013695705.1 Burkholderiaceae bacterium
TACCTGCTGGTCGTAGTGTTCATGTTCATTTTGATCAACCTATTGGTCGATCTGATGTATTCAGCGCTCGACCCGCGCGTTCGCCTGGCGGACATTCAACAGTAACCATGAGCGCAGCGCCCATTGAATCGATCGGCATTGACGGCGGCGGCGTGATCGATCGCACGCACCTGCCGTGGCGCCGGTTCGCGTCGCAGTTTGCCGAAAGCAAGATCGCGATGTTCGGGCTGGCAATGCTGGTCGTGATCGTCGCGATTGCCCTTTTCGCACCGTGGCTCGCGCCGCAGAATCCATATGACCTGACAAAGCTCGACCTGATGGATTCACGTCAGCCGCCCGGCGCACAGAGCATGGACGGCATGACGTACTGGCTCGGCACCGACGGCCAGGGACGCGACATGCTCTCCGCGATTTTTTATGGCTTGCGGGTATCGCTGATGGTCGGTGTTGTATCGGGCGTGATCGCACTGACGATCGGTTCAATCCTCGGCGTGCTCGCTGCGTATTTAGGCGGTCGCTTCGAGCAGATCATCATGCGCATCGTCGATATTCAACTTGGCTTTCCCGCAATCCTGGTTGCGCTGATCCTGCTCGCGGTGCTCGGCAAAGGCGTCGATAAAATCATTATCGCGCTAGTGGCGGTGCAGTGGGCTTATTACGCGCGTACTGCACGCTCGGCTGCGCTGGTCGAGCGCAACAAGGAATATATCGAGGCTGCGCGTTCGCTTGGGCTTTCAAGCGTACGCATTGTGCTGCGCCATCTGCTTCCGAACGCGCTGCCGCCGCTGATCGTGGTCGGTACTGTGCAGGTAGCGCACGCGATTGCGCTGGAAGCGACGCTGTCGTTTCTCGGCCTCGGCTTGCCGCCCACCGAGCCGTCACTCGGACTGCTGATCGCCAATGGCTATGAAGTGTTGATGTCGGGCAAATACTGGATCAGCATGTATCCCGGCCTTGCGCTCTTGCTGACGATTCTGGCGATCAATCTGGTGGGAGATCAGTTGCGCGATATTTTGAATCCGCGGCTGGCGCGGTGAGTGCGATGTCGGGTCCTGTGTCATTGCTTCAAGTTCGCAACCTCCGCACCGAATTTTCCACCCGCGACGGCGTTTTGCCGGCGGTCGGCGATGTCTCCTTCGATCTCGCGCGCGGTGAAGTGCTCGGACTCGTCGGCGAATCAGGCTCCGGAAAATCGGTGACCGGATTTTCGATTCTCGGCTTGATCGATCCGCCGGGAAGGATCGCCGCCGGAAGTATCGTGTTCGATGGCGCAGAGCTGGTCGGCGCATCGCAGGAGCGGATGCGCGCGCTGCGCGGCAAGCGCATCGCGATGATCTTCCAAGACCCGATGATGACGCTCAACCCGGTCTTGTCGATCGAGACGCAGATGGTTGAAACGATTCTCGCGCACGACAAGGTCGCGCGCGACGCTGCGCGAGCGCGCGCGGTGGCGACGCTGGCGCGCGTCGGCATCGCCTCGCCGTCCGAGCGCCTGGCGCAATATCCGCACCAGTTTTCCGGCGGCATGCGGCAGCGCGTAGCGATTGCGATCGCGATGCTCCACTCGCCCGATCTGATCATTGCCGACGAACCCACTACGGCCCTCGACGTCACCGTGCAAGGTCAGATCCTGTACGAGATGCAAAAGCTGGTGCGCGAATCCGGCACCGCGCTGATTTGGATTACGCACGATCTGGCAGTCGTCGCCGGAATTGCCGACCGCATCGCAGTGATGTACGCCGGACGCATCGTCGAGCTCGGCAACGCCGATGAAGTGCTCGAATCGCCGCGCCATCCCTACACCCGCGGGCTACTCGATTCGGTGCCCGCGGCGACCGCGCCGGGCCAGCGGCTGCGGCAAATCAGCGGCTCCACGCCGTCGCTGATAACACTTGGGCCTGGCTGCGCGTTCCGGCAGCGCTGCTCACGCGCCGCAGCGCCGTGTGCGGTGATGCCTGCCGTTACTTCGATCGATCGGCGCGAGCTGCGTTGCTATTTTCCCTTGCCGCAATTGCAGCCGGCATGAGCCCCCGCCCGGCCGCCCGAAGGAGAGCTCGCTCCCGCTTGGCGGGACAGCGCGCAGCGCGCAGGGTGCGCCAATGAGCGCTTTGCTCGAATTCGATGCGGTGTCCAAGCGCTTTTCCAAGAGGCTGGACGTGGTCGAGCGCTTCGCCCGCAAGCTCGGCGCGAAGGTCAGCGAACACACCGTGCACGCGGTCGACCAAGTGAGTTTTACAATTGGAGAACGCGAAGTGGTCGGGCTGGTCGGCGAATCGGGCTGCGGCAAATCGACGCTGGGCCGCGTCGCGTGCGGCTTGTATGCACCGAGCGACGGAGCGGTGCGCTACCGAGGCGTGTCGGTGGCGCACAAGGGCGAGCAAATGAGCGGCGCCCGCCGGCCTATCCAGATGATCTTTCAGGACCCGTTCGCGTCGCTGAATCCACGCATGCGCGTGGCCGACATCGTCGGCGAGGCGCCGCGCGTGCACGGCATCGTCGACGCCAAACAGGTCGGGGACTACGTAGCGCAATTATTAAAGCGCGTCGGGCTCGACGCCGGATTCGCGCGCCGCTATCCGCACCAGTTTTCCGGCGGTCAGCGGGCGCGCGTCGGCATCGCGCGCGCATTGGCGGTCAAGCCCGAGCTGCTGGTCTGCGACGAGGCGGTTGCGGCGCTCGATGTTTCGATTCAGGCGCAGGTGCTGAATCTTTTCATGGATCTGCGCGATCAGTTTCAGTTGACCTATCTTTTCATTAGTCACGATCTCGGCGTGGTGCGGCATCTGTCCGACCGCGTAGTCGTGATGTACCTGGGGCGCGTCGTCGAGATCGCAGCGACCGAGCGCCTGTTCGCCGAGCCCAATCATCCGTACACGCAGGCACTGCTGGCCGAAGTGCCGCGCATCGATCGCAAGCGGCGCACGTTCGTGCCGATCAAGGGCGAGATACCCTCCCCGCTCGCGCCACCACCGGGCTGTCACTTTCATCCGCGCTGCCCTTACGCAATGCCGCGCTGCTCGGTCGAAGTGCCGGCGCTGCGCGAAGTTGCATCGGCACACTGGTCTGCGTGCCACCTGAACGACGCGGTCGGCGCCAAATTGCAATGAACGATCAAACATTCCGGCTGCACGGCCCGAGCGAATCGCGCGTTGCACTCGTGCTCGATTCACCGCACTCCGGCGTGCAGTTCCCGGCGGATTTTGACGCGGCCGTTTCTGAATTCGATTTGCGCGATGGCGAAGACTGCTTCGTCGACGAACTTTACTTACCCGCCACCGAACTCGGCGTCAGATTGCTCGCAGCGCAAACACCGCGCACCTATCTTGATCCGAACCGTCACGCCGGCGACGTCGACCTCGAACTGATCGAAGGTGGAACATGGCCGCATGCGCACGTGCCGAGCGGCAAGGCGAGCATCGGCAAGGCGCTGATCTGGCGTACGCTGGATGACGGCCGTGCGATTTATCGTCGCAAGCTTAAAGTCGATGAGGTGGTGGGCCGGATCGAGCGCTGCCACGCGCCCTACCATCGCGCGCTGCGCAACTTGATTGACCGCGCACACGCGCGCACCGGCCGAGTGTTTCACATCAACTGTCACTCGATGAATTCGGTGGCGGGCAAAATGGGTGAAGGCGGTCAGGGTTCACCGCGCGCCGATTTCGTTCTTGGCGATCGCGACGGCACGACGTGCGATCCAGCGTTCACCGAGTTCGCGCGCGCCACGCTGGCGGCAATGGGACACAGCGTCAATGTCAACGACCCCTATAAGGGCGTCGAGCTGGTCAAAGCGTATTCGAAACCTGCGGCGGGACGCCACAGCTTGCAGCTCGAAATCAACAAGCGGCTTTACATGGACGAAGCCAGGCGTGAACGCCATGCCGGTTTTGCACCGCTTCAACGCAGTCTTTGCACGCTGATCGAAGCCGTGATCGACTACATCGCAACGGAGGGCCGACGTGTCTGAACCAGTGCTTGCGCACTATCCGGTCGATGTGCAGCCACTCGACATTTCGCACTATCGGCACGGCAACAGTGGCGTCGACTACGTGCACGTGTTCGACTCGCAACGACCCGGGCCGACCGTGATGCTGCAGGCGCTTACTCACGGCAACGAACTGTGCGGCGTGCACGCACTCGATTACCTGCTGCGCGAAAAAATCGTGCCGAGCGCTGGCAAACTGATCGTCGCGTTTGCCAACGTTAAAGCGTACGAACGTTTCGACTTCGACGATCCCGACGCTTCGCGCTACATCGATGAGGACTACAACCGGGTGTGGGGCGATGACACGCTGTTCGGTGCGCGCGATTCGCTCGAGCTGCGCCGCGCCCGCGAGCTGCAACCATTGGTCGACACCGCCGATTTCCTGCTCGACATTCACTCGATGCACGAACCCTGTCGACCGATCATGGTGTGCGGCATGGTCGACAAGCACGTGGCGCTGGCGCGCAAGGTCGGAACTCCTGCCGACCTGCTGCTCGATGACGGCCATCCCGCAGGCGTGCGAATGCGCGACCGCGGCACGTTCAACGACCCCGCGAGTCCGCGCGCGGCGCTGCTGATCGAATGCGGGCAGCATTGGGAGACTGCCGCAGTCAACGTCGCAATCGATACGATGCTGCGCTTCCTCGCGGCCACCGGCAGTGTGTCATCGGCGTCGGCCGAGTCTCTATTGCCGACTGGACAACGACTGGGTCCGCCCGCACCGCAGAGAGTGATTCGAGTGACTGAAACCGTCGTCGCGCGCTCGATGAACTTCGAATTCGTGGTGCCGATGGAAGGTTTGGGAGTTGTTCCCAAGGCCGGCATGCCTATTGCCCGGGATGAGGACACGGTGTGGTCGGCGCCTTACGACGACACGGTGCTGGTGATGCCGTCACTGCGGCATCTGAAGCCGGGCAACACCCAGGTGCGGCTTGGCCGTTACGACGAATAGAAAGCCGGATTTGCGAATCAGGAGATGGCAATGAACGGACGACTCACCGGCGTGATGCAAAGCGCGCTGCTGTTGGCATCAGTGGTCATGACGCTGGCAAGTTGCGCCACCAGTACCGAGCTCAACGCACAGTGGGTCAACCCGCAGGCCGGCAGCCGCCTGCCGGTCAAAAGCGTGATGGTGATGGGCATTAACCGCGATTCCACCGCGCGCCGCATTTACGAAGACGCGATGGTTACGCAGCTCGCTGCGCGCGGCGTCAAGGCGGTGCAGTCGTACAAGACTTTGCCCGGTGATGGGCCGGCCGAGCAACAGGCGATTCAATCGACGCTGTCGAGCGTCGGCGCCGATGCGGTCCTGATCTCGCGCACCGTCAGCGTCTCGAATGAGGTTCGGGTGTCGCCGGGCCTGGTGGCCGGGCCGCCGTGGGGCTTCGGCTGGCCGGGATTTTATGGCTACTACCATGGCTTCTGGTCCGCGGCGTACGCGATTCCGCCGAGCGTTTACACCGTGCAGAACGTTTTGGTCGATACGCGCTTATTCGAAGTGAAGGACTACACGCTGCTCTGGTCGGGCTCATCTACCACTGTGCCGACCGGTTCAATGCAGGGAACGATCGAGCAATTCGCCACGACGATCACCGCTGCACTGACGCGCGATAAGGTGATCTAGCGAACGCGAGCGGTAATTACGCTCGCCTTTACTGTAGTTTGGTCAGAAATTTGTCCGGCTTTGCCGGCGAATTTGTGCAAGCTAACCCGACAAAAGTAGGTTTGCACTTTTGTCGGCTTCAATATGTCGCAACGACACTATCGTCGCGTAGATCGAGCAGGGTTTCAGCGACTCGCACGCAGTCCTCGATGTGCCGATTACCGAGCGATTTCAGTGCAGCGAATGACAACGATGCGGCAACCGCCTGGCCGGCGAACGGAACGTACTTGGCCGCCTGCTTGACGCTCAAGCGCA
>JACCZX010000005.1 GCA_013695705.1 Burkholderiaceae bacterium
CCGAAGGAGATGAACCCGAGCTTCAGCCAAAAGCGGAAGGCTTCCCCGAACGACGGCGCGTCGGCCCGCTTTTGAGGCGCGGGGGGCAGGTTAGTTTCCATAGTGCGAACCTTCGGACGTTGCATGCGATGCCTTGCCGTCGTTCACTATTCACGCGGCAACACACATTGCCCCTCCGAACACTCCATGGCGAAGCTCTTCAGCATTTCATCCATCTCGCGCTCCTCGTTCCCGGATCAGCCACTTGTCTAGTACTTGTGACGAAGGCAAGGTCCACGCTTTAACCCGTCAGACGCACGCGACCGATTCGCGAGCACACGCCAATATGAAGAACACCCTCCTCCCAATGGCCGCCGCTTTCCTCGGCCTGCTCTCTGCCAGAGGTGTGGTCGCTACGGAAAATCCCGCGGCCCACGCGCAACACGACCATTCGCCTCCAAATAATTCAGTGAAAGCGGAGCTTCTCTCTCCCGTCACTTTCGTGAGCGGAAAGACGGCATCCACGGTCCTTCGTCTGACCAGCAAAGATGGAAAACCGCTCACGCTCGACCAACTCCAGGTCGCGCATACGGAGAGGCTCCACCTGCTCGTGGTGGATGAGACGCTGACCGATTATCACCACGAACATCCGGTGGCGGGCGATAAGCCGGGTGAGTATCGCTTCGACTTCAGCCCGCGCTTTGGCGGAACATATTACGTGTGGGCCGATGTCGTCCCGATCGCGACCGGCGCGCAGGAATACGCCAAGACGGAGGTGACAGTGCAAGGTCCGCCGGCGACGACGAACAAAACCCTGAATACAACGGCGGAAGCGGACGGTTATCGTTTCAGCCTAACGACTGAGAACAACGAGCCGCTGCAATCCGGCAAGGCAACGATGGTGAAGATCGCAGTGACCACACCGGACGGAAAAGACTTTGCCGGACTCGAGCCGGTGATGGGTGCGTACGCGCACATGGTGGCGTTCCCGGAGAATCGCGAATCGGTAACGCACATCCACCCGATGGGGAAAGAGCCTGAAACCGCGGCGGAGCGCGGCGGTCCCGAGTTGAGCTTCCATGTGGAACCGGAGAAGCCCGGATTTCAAAAGTTCTTTCTGCAAACTCAGATCAGCGGTCGCGAAGTGTATGCCGCGTTCGGGCTCGAGGTGAAGCCGGGGGCGATCTCAGCCGTATCAGCAGCCAGCGAATACAGCTGCCCGATGCATCCCGAAGTGAAGCAGACGATGCCAGGCAAATGCCCGAAGTGCGGGATGGCGGTCATCTCAGCCAAGCCGAAATCCGAGAAGCATGATCATCAACACTAGGCAGAACGCGGCGCTCTTTCTTGCGGGAGTGCTTGCCGCCTTGGTCCCGAACGCAGTCAGCGCACACGACACATGGTTTCTCCCCGACCGCTTCGACGCCGCACCGCAGGAAAGCGTGACGCTTCATCTGACGAGCAGCATGGCATTTCCCAAACTCGAAAGCGGGCCGAAGCGGGAACGAGTGGCAAGCGCGAAGTGCCGGCTGGCGGGTCAAACCTTCGACATTACCGACATCTCGGCGGGTCCGAAGTCGCTCGTGTTCAAATCAGACCTTCCGGCGCCAGGCGTGGCGACTTTGTGGGTGACGCTGCCACCGAAGTCAATCGAACTGACACCCGAGCAAGTAGAGGAATATCTCGAGGAAATTGACGCGCCGGCCGTGGTGCGGAAGCAATGGACGGAGATGGAGCCGAAACGCTGGCGTGAGCTCTATGCAAAGCACCAGAAGACCTTCGTCCGTGTCGGCGCGCCGGGACCTGACCTCTCATGGGCCGAGCCCGCGGGAACTGGTCTGGAGATCGTTCCAGAAAAAGACCCTACGACCATCCGGGCCGGCGCGGAGTTTTCCGTGCGCGTTCTTAAAGACGGCGCACCGCATGCCGATTTCGCACTGAACGCTGTGGCCGCGGACGAAACGAAAGGCGAGACGCGCCGGACTGACGCTTCGGGGCGCATTGTCCTCCGGCTGAATAAAGCCGGACGCTGGCTTCTGCGCGGAACCGATCTGCGCAAGTCCAGTCGAGGCGACACGGACTGGGAGAGCGACTTCGTTACGCTCACACTCGAAGTGAAAGCGAAGCAATGAATCCCGGTTACGGCGCTCCGTGGAAAAGACTGGTGAAGCATTGGTTCCCCATCATCTGCGCGGCCCTTGCCATCGCCTCGCTCGTCTCCTGTCGCCGGCCGATTCCGACCGCGCCGGATCGCGACGCGATTGCCAGCGCGGTGAATGACTTCCACGAGGCTCTGGCGAACGGAGATCGCGGCGCAGCGTTGAATTTGTTAGCGCCCGATGCGCAAATCGTGGAGACCGGCCACCACCAGACCCGCGAGGAATATGCGAATGAACATCTCGCGGCGGACATCGATTTCGCCAAGGCGGTGCCGAGCACGCGCGGGGCGATGATCGTTCGGCAGGAGGGCTCAGTCGCCTGGGCGACCTCCACCGGCCGCAGCACCGGGAAGTTCCACGATCGCGATGTGAATG
>JACCZX010000009.1 GCA_013695705.1 Burkholderiaceae bacterium
CGGCACGATCGAGCCGAGCCGGGTGTAACTCCCGCGCACGTGAATCGGGACATCCTGAATTCCCGGGAAGAGACCGCCGGGGACGCCCCCCCTCGCTGACGGCCAGGGTCATGGGCGGCGCAGGTGGCAGTTCTTTTTGTAGCTGGTCGCGACGCTCCACCAGGGCCACGCGCGCCGGATCGGTCGGCGGAGGCTTGGGAGTTTGTTTATCCAACTCGGCCAGCTTAGCTGTCACCTCGGCAATTTGCTTGACCTGCTCCGTATACTTGTCGGCCTCGGCCTGCGGAACGAGGGGACGGCGCTGGAGCGTGATTTCGCCCCCCTTGGTCCCCAGTTCCTTGAGCATGCGCGTGCTGTAGAAGATGCCGGCCAGAGCGTAGTAGTCCGACTGTGCGATCGGATCGAACTTGTGATCGTGGCAGCGGGCACAGCTGACGGTTAGGCCGAGCATCGCTCGAGAGGTGGTATTGATCTGGTCGTCGACCCACTCCAATTGATCCCCGGACAGCTCTGCTTCCTTCTCATAGAGCGGCTTCGAACCGATCGCCAAAAAGCCAGTGGCGATGAGCTGCTCGCGTCGCTCCACGTCAGAAGTGCTCGGCATCAGATCGCCGGCGAGCTGCTCGGCGATAAACCGGTGATAAGGTTTGTCGGCATTCATGGCGCCGATGACGTAATCCCGGTAACGCCACGCGTACGGCAACGTCATGTTCCAGGCCAGTCCGTTTGTCTCAGCGTATCGCGCGACGTCCAGCCAATGCCTTCCCCAGCGCTCGCCGAAATGGGGCGACGCCAGGAGCTGGTCAACAATGTCCTCAATCGCGCGCCGGCGATCCAACCGTACCTGCCTGCGAAATGACGCGATTGCCTCCGGTTCGGGGGGCAGTCCAATCAAGTCAAAATACAGTCGTCGTAGTAACTGCTCCGGTTCCGCGTCGTGGCCGGGAGTCAACTTGCGTGCTTCGAGCTGCACAAGAATGAAGCGATCGATCGCTTCCTGGGGCCAATCGCGATTCTGCACCTCCGGCAATTCCGGACGGACGACCGGCCGCACCGACCAGAGTTCCAGGGCGTTCAGCGGCCGCACACCTCCGGTTTGCACCGCATCAGGAGCAGTCCGGGGATCCGCCGCCCCCAGGGCGATCCATTTTTGCAGATACCCTGCTTCATCAGCGGAAAGCTTCCCGTCAGGAGGCATCTTGAGTTTTGGATCATCATAGGCTACGGCCCGCATAAGCAGGCTGTGTTCGGGCATACCGGGGACGATCGCCGGGCCACTAACGCCCCCTTTTTCCCAACCGCTCTTCGAATCCAGCACGAGCCCGCCGTTCGCCTCGCCCGCCTTGTGACTATGACATTCATAGCATCGTCGTTCCAGCAGCGGAACGATCTGATCCTGAAACAACGCCACCCCTTCCTCGCGAGGGCTCTGCGCAGCGGACGGCGACTGAATCGCCACCAGGAGGCCTGCGACGAGCATTGGATAGACTGGCAATCGACGGCCTCGCAGGCACATACTCATGTTCCTTACACTAACACTAGAGTCCCAGGCCCATTCAATGTATACGGTTGACCTGCGGGCCCTCACGGCTCGGATCGTCGCGATTCCAGAATCTCGATGTCGTCGGAGGGCTTCGGCACCTGCTTTTTCTCGCTGTCGGTCGGACCCTCGCCAACACTACCTTCCGCGTCACCTTCCAAGTGAAAGTCGATCACGTTCTGCCCGCGAGCAACAACAGCCACCAGAGTGAATCCCTTGTTGTACTTGTCGGGCACGCGCTCCGGCAGCGATCTCGACGGCGAGATTTGTTCAGCCGTCGAAATCGCCACTCGATGATTCCCGAGCAGCGCCCCCTTCCTTTCGATAGTGTACGCCAGCTCATACCGACCATCTGGGTCAGTCATGTCCTGAGACATTCTGCCGTACTCTGGTCGGAAGATAATTCTCGCGTCCGGAAGGGGGATTCCATCCAGCGTCACCTGGCCGCTGACCAGGGCTAACGTCACATCCGAACTGCACCCACTACAGCACTCTAAAGCAATCGCCGCTAGACACAGCCGAAGCAGGTGGGAATACCCAAACGGCGAAATCTTCAGCGGACGGCGGGGACTGGACATTTTTGCTATTTCTTATCCAGATCAAAGTCAATTGTGTTATGCCCCTGGTTCACCGTCTGAGTCAGCGTCGTCGATCTGTTGTATTTCGAGGGAATGATCTCTCGGGCCGACTCGATCTGTCCCGTCTTCTCGCTGACACGTACCTCTCCAGTGTAAATTGAGACCTTGTGATCCCCAACCAATGCGCCCTCTTGGTCGATCGTATACATTAGCTCGTAACGCCCATCTTCGTCGGTCACATCTTGTGACAGTCGCCCCCCCTTGATCGGGTGAAACTCGACGTGAGCATCAGGAACCGCGACACCCTTAATCGTGACTCGGCCGGACACATTGCCCATGTCAAGACCGGCGCCCCCACATCCGACGACAGTTGCCAGTGTCGCCACCCAGAGGATTCGAACAAGTCGACCAGCGGAATCGGACATCGCGAAAACACCCCTCAGCTTATTTCACTGTAAATGTAGGGCCTGGATGGAACATCTCAGTTTGGGCATCGACAGGACCGCATCC
>JACCZX010000015.1 GCA_013695705.1 Burkholderiaceae bacterium
CGCCAGGGTCGCGTCCTCGTCCCCAGCAGCAAACCCGAGCGCGGCAGCTTTTATCGCGCCGACCAGTTCGAGTTCTCGAAATTCGGCGTTCCCTCGCTCTACACCGGCCGCGGCAGAGACTTCCCGGACAAGCCCGGTTTCGGAGAGCAGAAGATGGAAGAATACGTCGCGCAGCATTATCATCAACCCTCCGACCAGGTCGACCCCGGCTGGGACCTCTCCGGCGCCGCGCAGGACGTGCAGCTTCTATTCGAAGTCGGCTACCAGGTCGCGAACGGCGACCAATGGCCCGAGTGGAAACCGGGCAACGAGTTCAAGTCGAAGCGGGAAGAAATGCTGCAAAAGCGCCGGCAATAGAGCCAGCCCTGTTCCTGCAAGCAGGGAGAGGCCTAACGAGACGGAGATACGCTGCGGCGGGACGGAGCGAGTCGCTCGCTATGAAAGCGTTTTGAACATCTCAAAAGTTAATCGCAGAGCTTCCCGCCAGCCCGCTCGCGAATTCTTTCGGAGTCAGCTTCATCGATTGGTTACGCCTTTTGGGGAGCTACGCATGTGCATGCTCGAGCGTAATCGGTGCACGCCGAATCTCTGGGCGTCGGAATCCACGGCTCGTCCACCACCACTCAACGTCGAACTGCGCTCCGCTACCAATAACACATGCGATCCGCACGAGATGGCGCTGTCGTGGGTAAAGAATCGCCAAGGGTAGCTCGGTCTCATGCTGATACACGGGGGACACTGATCATCTCGGTAGTGAATCTTCATGTCGAATGACAGCGCGTGCGCATTGCTAGCGTTTTCGAAGACGAATGCCTGTAGGTTCTGACCCTGAGGCCTTCGGTTTGTCGCGAAACATCGCTAGCACACCGGCGATCGCGCCGGTGAGCGTGATATAGGGCTCCACTTCTCGCGGCGATGTGCCGATCCAAATGCCGCACCCAGCCACCCCCAGCAGCGCTAGAATACGAAGAATCCATGAAAGCATGAGCGGCGTAAAGGCCTAACGAGACGGAGATAAGCTGCGGCGGGAGGGAGGGCGCCTCGCTCGCAGTGAAAGCGTTGTAATCATCTCAAAAGTTAAGCGCAGAGCTTCCCGCCGTCAGCTTCATCGACGATTGGTTAGGCGTTTGTTCGGGCATAAGGGAACGAACTACGATGACTTTTCTGCATATCTGGCTGCAAAAACCGTAAGGGCGACAAGCTCTTCGGGTGACAGTCTTCCTTTCGCTGACAGCTCGGTGAGCAAAGAGTGGATGATGTTTATCTTTCGCTGCCCGGTGTCGTTGAATTCGATATATAACTCGCCGGGTTTGATTGCGGTCTGTGTGATCCAGCCAGCCTCCATAAGGCGGCGAAGAAGCGTGTTGGCAGGCTGGAAGCTCTTGCCTGCTTCGCCCTGTCGTCTTCTTCGGATGCCATTCTGCTTGACTGCTATTTTGCTTCGGTCGGAGTATTTGCCATCCATTCTTTCAAGGCAATAAGTGGAATCGCATCGGGCTCCTTCTTGATTTCGTCGATGGTCAGAGGGAGCGAACCATGATTTACGGGTCCACCGCCTGCGTGCCGTCAATCAGCGACCATTGACCGCGGCTGTATGCGTAGCGGAGGTGAAAGTCGTAATCACAACGCAGGCGCTCGACGAAAGTCTCAGCCTCTCGGGCCTCTGCTTCCGTCCCGTATTCGATGCTCGCCTCGATGTGAGCCAGAAAGCTAACAAGCCCCAAAATGGGATTGACCAGCGAATCTGTCTTCCGAACGTCCATTTTTACATCGCTAATGTTGAAGCGATACTTATCCCACTTGCCCGTCCATTTGATTAATCTGACTGGCGTCGCGCTATTCGTTCTTTGCGTCGCTCGACGCACGAAAGAGTCAAAGCTCGTTGCAGGGTCGTCCGCTGTAGGAGAAATTGGGGGGCTTGCGTCGCCCTTCGGCACGCTCGATCGCTTACAACCCGCGGTTGCTATGATCACAATCGCGGCACCATAAAACGGGAGTGCTGCAAGGTGACGGCTTAGCGGGTGGCGCGATGTCATGTCCGGTGGCTCTCCTCCGGTAATGTGCGTTCTCGACGCCTAACTCCTATTAGACGAAAGTTCGTCTTTAAAGGC
>JACCZX010000029.1 GCA_013695705.1 Burkholderiaceae bacterium
GCGCAAGCTTGATCGTGCGCTTCGGTCAGCGCGGACGCGTCGGCGAAGCTGCGATCAAGCCGCGCGCGCGTTTCGCCGTCGAGCAGATTGCACCCTGGGTCAATCCGGTCGAGGTCGACGCTCTGCCGGCGCCGATTGCGATGCGAGCCGGCGATTCTTGGGCCAGCAACCTGATGGTCCCTGCGCCGCTGGGCGGCATGGCGGCGCCGCTTGCGTTGCGCGGCCCGCGCGAGCTGGCCGCCGATCGCGCCCTGCTGATGCGCTCTCTTTCAGGCAATCGCGGCGAGCATTGGACCCCTAATGAGCGCTGGTTGAACCGAGGAAGGTAACGTGAACGCTTGGTCAGTTGGCGTCGCAATTCGAAATCGGGTGACGCTGCCACTCGCGGGCTTGCTGTTGGTTCTCGCGACAGCCAGTTACGCGCAAGCCACGGCAGGGAATGCTTCCTCCGATCGCGGATTGTTCTGGAAGATTGAGAGGGACGGCAGGACAAGCTATCTGTTGGGCACCGTGCATGTATGGAAACGCGAGTGGCTGCCGCTCAACTCGTCGATCGAGAAAGCGCTTGCCGATGCGAAGACGCTAGCGGTTGAACTCGACCCGGCCAAGATGGATATGGCCAGCGCCATGCAGCTCATGATGCTGGGAGGAAACGAGACGCTGGAAGGACGACTCGGTAAAGCGCTGTACGAGCAGACCCGGACCGAAACCGCCAAGCTCGGAGTGCCCGATGCAGCAGTCAGCAAGCTAAAGCCGTGGGGCGTGATGCTGGTGCTCGCTGCGACGCGGCTTCAGCAACTCGGCTACTCGCCCGATGCGGGCCTCGACAACTATCTATTGCAGAAAGCCAGGGCGAGCGGCAAACAGGTTGTCGAACTCGAATCCGGCGAGCAACAGCTGGCGGTGATGGACGGGCTGAGCGCGAAATCGCAGATCGCGTTGCTGACCGAGATGCTGGCCACTATCGATCGCACGCCGCAGATGCTCGGTGACATCGTGGCCGCCTGGAAAAGAGGCGACGCGGACGCGGCGTTCGCGTTGAATCAGAAAGATTTCATCAACGCCGAAGCCAGGCGTGAGTTTGAAGACAAGTATTTGTATCAGCGCGATGTCGCGATGACGCGCAAGATCGAAGAGTTGTTGCGCCAGCCCGGTCCGCACTTCATCGCCGTCGGGTCGCTGCACCTGGTGGGGCCGAAAAGCATTGTCGAACAGCTCAAGGCAAAAGGTTTTCGAGTCGAGCAGATCTAGGCCGCTGAACCGGGAGGAATACACGCACCTCTCGTCTGCGCCTCGACGCGCCAGGCGTTGTTGCAAATGCTCGCGAGACTCCCGGTATCGCTGCGCCTAGCCCGGCGCGCCGCTGCACAGCCGTTCGGGTGCGACTTCTCCGGTTCAGCGGACTAGTCGGTGCCGAACTTGCTTCATAATGCGCGGCGTTTTTGTTAATCGAGCTCGTGATGCTGCTCGGCTTTATCGCGTTGTACCTTTTGGTCTCAATGGGCGTCGGCGTATACGCCGCGACGCGGGTCAAGAACACGGCCGACTATGCGCTGGCGGGACGCTCGCTGCCGCTGTTCGTGATCATCGCCACCACATTCGCAACGTGGTTTGGTTCCGAAACCGTGCTCGGTATTCCATCCAAGTTCGTCGAAGGCGGCTTTCGCAATACGGTTGAAGATCCATTTGGTGCGGGACTGTGCCTGATCCTGGTCGGGATGTTCTTCGCCCGCAAGCTGTACAAGATGGACCTGCTCACCATCGGCGATTTTTATCGGCGCCGCTACGGGCGTGGTGTCGAAATCTTCAGCTCGATCGTGATACTGATTTCCTACCTGGGCTGGGTCGCGGCGCAAATAACCGCGCTCGGGCTCGTTTTAAATCTGCTGTCGGCCGGTGGCATCAGCGTCGTCGCTGGCATGGCGCTCGGCACGGCGATTGTTCTTGTCTACACGCTGTTTGGCGGCATGTGGTCGGTCGCACTGACCGACACATTCCAGATGGTGATCATCATCGTCGGCCTGTCATTGATTGCGATCTTTGCGGCCGATCAGGCGGGCGGCGCGGGCCGCGTGATCGAGTATGCGCAGACACGCGAGATGTTCCGATTCTTTCCAGACGGCGG
>JACCZX010000077.1 GCA_013695705.1 Burkholderiaceae bacterium
CTCTGCCAGATGCCGAGATCTTTTTCGCGAATCGCCGTGGCATTGGGGCGAACACGTGCATGCTCAACGAGCAGGCGCGGAAAGGTGTCAGCGCTGGGCGCTGGATTCACGAACTGTCTCCTGGCGCGATTTTGGACTCGCGTCGATATGGTTTACATCAAAGCCGAGGTAGCTTACTGCAGCGAATCACTACAGCGAAAATGCGCCACTCGCAGGCAGTCCCGAACGGTACGACGCCGTCGTTCGGCAAACTGTCGCTCAGATGACAGTCTGCGCGAGAATGCTGCATGTCCGAACTCGATGCTCCTTCATCGCAACTCGTCGGCATGCTCGCCGCCAGCGTCTGGTGGCCCGGCCTTGACGACGCGCAGCGCCGGCGCGTGACGGTTGAGGTCGAAGAAAGACGCTTCCCCGGCGGCACAGTCGTAATGCGCAGAGGCGAAACGGTCGACGCGTGGACCGGCGTCATCGAAGGGCTGGTCAAGATGAGTTCAATATCCGCCGCCGGGAAGAGCGTGACGTTTACCGGCATAGGTCCCGGCGGCTGGTTCGGCGAGGGTTCGCTGCTGAAAAGCGAAGCGCGCAAGTACGACATTGTCGCGCTGCGCGACACCCGTATGGCCTGGATGCCGCGCTCGACGTTCGACTGGCTGCTCTCCTCCAGCATTGCATTCAACCGGTTTTTGTTGCTTCAGCTAAATGAGCGATTGGGCCAATTCATTGGACTGGTCGAATACGAACGCATGCTCGAACCCGATGCCCGGGTCGCACGCTGCCTGGCGGAATTGTTCAATCCGCATCTGTATCCAGGTCATCGCAGCGAGCTCGAGATCTCGCAGGAAGAGCTTGGTTATCTATCCGGCGTCTCGCGGCAACGGGTCAATCAGGCGCTGCAGGTGTTGGCGCGCGCAAAACTGGTTGAGGTGGAGTACGGAAACATCCGCATCGTCGACCTCGCGGCGCTGCGTTGCTACGGCAACTAAGAATGAACGTCGAGTTCTGGGAGGTTGCCAGCTACGTGGTCACGGTTATCGGCTTGCCGCTTGCGATCGGCGTGGTTCTGCTCGATCAGCGACGCGAACGGCGTAACGAAGAGGACGAGGTCTATCAGCTGCTATCGGACGCCTACAACGATTTTCTGCGCGTGGCGATCGACAATCCCGACCTGCACTTGCGCAGCAACACGGTCACGGCGGATTTAACACCCGAGCAACAGGAACGCATGCTGCTGATTTTCGACATGCTGATCTCATTGCTTGAACGCGCGTTTCTGACCGCGCACAGCGAGCACATGACGCCGGCTCAGCGGCGCCGCTGGAATTCGTGGGAGGACTTCATGCGCGAGTGGCTGCAGCGCGATGATTTTTCTATCGGCTGCCCCATCTTCTCAAGGGCGAAGACCCGGAGTTCGCTGCGTATTTTCAGCGTCTCGCGCATGAAGTGCGCGGCGTTGAGATGCCGCGCCAAGCATAACCATCAAGCACCGGGGTTTTCCTGCAAGAGAACCGCCGTTCGAACGGGTGCTTTTTTCGTCGGAGCACGATTGGATTCGTCCTGTGCCCAGGCACGCGCCTGCGCTTCGTCGACGTAATCCGCGAACTGAAGACTATCGATACCGCGCATGCGCTGGATGTACTGACGCAGCGCGCTCGGACTCTGAGCCGCCTTCTCGCACGCGGCACGATCGATATGCGTCGACGGCGCATCGCATTTGAACTCGGCGCGGGCTTGCGTTGAAATCAGTGCCAGAGCGGGAACGAAAAGAAACGCTGAGCCGATTGCTTTGAAGCGATTCATGTGCACCTCATATGACTGTAGGCGCCGCAGATACCGCCGCACCTGATCGCGGAAGAGTGCGTTTCGTTAGACGCGGACCCTTGCCAGCATTACGAGGCTCGAAGGCCGAAGCGGCCAGATGAATATTCGACAGCAACGCGGTCGCAAAGATGACAAGAACGCGCGAACGGCGCAGTGACAGAAACGGAGGGAAAGGCGAGACTTCGACGATGCAACAGAAAAACGTCAACTACACGCTGCTGGCGTTAGAGGCGGTCGATCCGACGCTGGCCCAAGTGGTCCGATAATCGAAAAAATTTAACGCAGCGAGAATCGCATGACCAAGAACCAGACAGTTTCAATTCTTATGATGGCGGCCATGCTGTCCTCCTGTGGCAATCGCGATCAAGGTAATGCAATAAACGAAGCAAAGAGAGTTGAATCGGCAATAACAAAAATGCAGCCCGGCGCCGTGACAAGAAAACGGCTGGACCATGAAGGCCAAAATAAATGGTAAAGCCTGGATAGCCACTTCCATGATCCCCCCGGACACTTTTGGGAGACTCATTGGTCATCTCAACGAGGAATATATCGGGCTTCCCCACGAACCGAAATCTCTTCGAGTCGCCGAGAAAACCAAATTTGGAGAAAGTAATGTTGTTGATCTCTTCACCAAAGATGGTTTTTGGGGAGGTAGAAAAGGCGAGATGAATCACGAAGGTTGATGACACCTGGGTAGAAGGAAAATTTTTTTTACGGGAAGCGGTACTCCCTTAGAAATCACAGATGGGTTTTTTAGGATAGCTCGCGAAAAGAATCGACGATGAATTGAACAGCGGCGGCGCTAGCCACCGCAGAAGATAGTCGACGGCTGACCGCTCGAGCGGTCGCGTTCTGAATTGAAAATAAGAGCCGCTGTACATGGCGGACCGACGTCAATCGTACGTGACCGGTCCGGCGCTCATGCGATTTCGGTGGCCACTTGGATGTTCTGGTGGCGCAGTCATGCGGTCACACCGTTGCCGCGTGAATATTCAGCACGCGGCGTGTGTACTGACCGATTTCTTTCGAGCGTCTCGTATGTCCCAATGAGTGCACTTCGGCGGACTGCCGAATCCAACGGGAGAACGACATGCGCGGCGACTCAATTTTGCAAAAGGTGGAGATTTACCTCGTCACGGCAGTGGCGGCGGTTTTTGTTCTGGGAGTCGCGTTTCTGCTCACCGCGACGGTGTCAGTCCGCGACCATATCTCGACCGACATTTCGGCGACGTCATCTTCAAACGCTTCTCGCGGTTCTTCCACGCCGGCTTACGAATTACAGCCCGCAATACTCGAACCCGGGCTGCGCAACGTCGACGTCGCGGCCCACCACGGCTGAAGGTGTGGGAAACCGAAATGAGACTCGACGACGAGAGCACTTCTCACGGCTTCGCACTCGGGGTAGAGCCGTGGCCGTCTGAATGGTCCGGCATAAAGAGCCCTCGCTACCCGTGCACGTCGGAGCAAGCGCATCTAAAGTATTTGCGG
>JACCZX010000086.1 GCA_013695705.1 Burkholderiaceae bacterium
TCGCTCACCACTTCGTCAAGCGTCTTGCGCAGGTTGGCGAGGCTGTGCGCGTGACTGGCTGACAGCGGGAGCAGCATCACATCGGCGTCGGAGTCGACAGCGCGTTCGGCGCCCTTTAAGTTCGGTACCAGCACTGAAACGCAAAGGTCGGGCAGGCTCTTCGGAAATGCAACCAGCTCACTGGTGTCGGCCAATTGCGGCAGCAACCGCGCCGGAACGAATGACCCAACTTCGATCTCGCGCTGGCCGGCCGCGTATGCATCGCGCAACCATTCGAGCTTCTGCGCAGTCGGCAGCACACGCGCAATGCTCTGCAGCCCGTCGCGCAATCCGACTTCACGAACAATCACGGAATTCGCCGCTGCATCCATCGGAAAGAGTCGGTCGACATAAAAAAGCGATTTGGTAGTCTACAAAACTACCCTTGCTGCTATGCAAACCGCGCCGCCCCCACTTTCGATCGACGTCATCTCCGATGTCGTGTGTCCTTGGTGCTACATAGGAAAGCGCCGGCTCGAGGCGGCGCTTGCGCAGCGGATGAGTGGCGAGACACGGATCCGGTGGCTCGCGTTTCAGCTCAATCCTGACATTCCTGCGGGCGGAGTCGAACGTCGCGGCTATCTAGAGCAGAAGTTTGGTGGCCCGGACCGTGCGCGGCAAATTTACGCGCGGATCAAAGCGGCCGGCGACGACGTCGGAATTGCGTTCGACTTCGAGCGGATCGCGCGTCAACCCAACACCGTCGATGCGCATCGTTTGACCGCATGGGCGCAGGACATCGATGCGAGCGCAGCTGATGTGCTGGTGGAGCGTTTGTTTCGCGCATATTTTATCGAAGGCGTCGACATCGGCGAACCCGAGACGCTCGCAACGCTGGCAGGCGCTGCGGGTTTCGACGCGGCGCAGGCTCGCGCCTGGCTCGCCTCCGATGCAGGACGTGCATCGGTGCGGGCCGAAGAACAACGCGCACGCGCATTAGGCGTCACCGGTGTCCCGTTTTTCGTATTCAATCAGCGGCTCGCTGTTTCCGGCGCGCAGCCGCCGGAAGTGTTGCTCGATGCGATCGGGCAGGCCGAGGCGGCGACAGGTTAAAAACCCTTGCGGGTATCGGACTCACTGACTCGTTAAGCTGCGTCACGTTCGGTACAACAATAATTTGCAAATGAGTTCGCTCTTCGCAGCGCCCGCCTGGCGGCGCTACGTCGCACGCGCGTTAGCGCAGCTTCACCTGGCGCCCGACGATCTGCTGCGCGATGCGATCTACCGCCGCTTGTGGACGTCTATTCTGATCAGCTCCTTCGGCGGTCAGGTTACTTTGCTCGCACTGCCGCTCACTGCGGCGGTGTTGCTCAACGCGACGCCGACGCAGATGGGGTTGCTGACGGCGATGGAGGTCGCGCCGTTCGTTTTGTTTTCGCTGCCGTCGGGTGTCTGGCTCGACCGCGTGCGCAAATTGCCGGTGTACGTGATCGGCGAGTCGCTGTTGGCGCTGGTGGTGGCCAGCGTGCCGCTCGCGTGGTGGCTCGGGTGGTTGTCGATGAACTGGCTCTACATCGTCGGCTTTGCAATCGGTACCGTGGCCACCATTGCCGGCAGCGCGGCGCAGATCGTGCTGACGCAGGTCGTCCCGCGTGAGAGATTAGTCGAAGCGCACGCGAAAAATGCGTTGGCCTCTTCTTCGTCCGAGGTGGCCGGGCCGGGCGCCGCTGGCGTGCTGATCAAGCTGGTCGGCGCACCGATGGCGTTGTTGGCAGACGCGGTACTGCTGGCGATTTCTGCCGGCATCCTGCGCGGCGTCAAGGTGCAGGAAAGCGCGCAGTTCGCCGCCGCGCGCTTCTGGCCCGCGATGCGGGCCGGTCTTGTTTTCGTTATGCAGCACCGGCTGTTGATCACGATGGCGTTTATCGTCGGCGGTTGGCAGATGTGCCACCACGCGGCGGTGGTCGTGCAGATTTTGTTCGCCACGCGCACCTTGGGATTGTCGGAAGGCGCTGTGGGTCTGTGCTACGTCGGGCTCGGTGTCGGCACCATTTTCGCCAGCACCGTGGGCAATCGCATTTCGCGCAAACTCGGTCCCGGGCCGACCTTGGTGCTCGGAGTAGCCATCTGCGGCGTAGGTTGGCTGCTCGGCGCAAGCGCACCGGCCTCCGCTTTCGGTGTTGCCTTGTTTGCAACGATGCTGATGACGTTCGGCGTCGGCGCGGTGCTGATCTTCATTACGTTCCTCGCGCTGCGTCAGGCAGTGACGCCGGTACCGCTTCTCGGCCGCATGACGAGCACGATGCGCTGGTTGATCCTGCTGCCCGCCGGCCCGGGTGCATTGCTTGGCGGTTGGCTCGGCGAGCACGTTGGATTGCGCGCGGCGCTGGCGTTCGCGGGTACATCGGCGCTGCTGTTGGCGATCATTGCATGGCGCCAGCCGGTTATCCGCACCACGCGCGTGTTGCCGGGCGTAGGCAGTAGCGTCGACGACGACACCAAGCGCGCAATGCCTGGGTAAATCAGCGCGCGCCTTTGAGCGGTGCGCGCAGTTCGTGTTGACGCGCAACCTGCCGCTCGCGCGACACTCGCTCGCCGCGCCGCTTGCGTAGCCAAACCCACCAGCCGGTGCATACCAGGAATAGGGGCACGGCACCGGTTGCCGCCATCGCTATCTGCCCCGGCGTACCGAACGCCGTGCCGCTGTGCAGCGGAAACAGCCAGTGCATGAAACCTTCTCCGGCAGTGCGCGTGCGTGGGCTGCGCTCGATCATCAGCTCGCCGGACAGCGGATTGATCCACGCCAGTGTGTCGCCAAGCCGATGCACGTCACCTGGTCGCCACAAGTAGTACAAGTGGCCGGCCATCTGCCGTGGCGAACCATGAACTTCCAGTAGCGTGTGAGATGGGAAGCGCGCTCTGACCGCGGCGACGACGCTGTCAAGCTGCATCGGCTCGCTCGACTTCTGCGGCTGCCACGGAACTGTTGGAAACGAGGCAACCTGCGAGAACACACTCACAAGGTCGCGCACGTAATTCACATAGACGAGCGTAGCGCCGGTAAGCGTGGCGAGCAGCAGCGTGATGGCGAACACGATTCCGATCGATCGATGCAGGTCGAAGGCGATACGGGTGGCAGATGCACGCGGATTGATCGATACGATGCGGCGAAACGCCGCGCGCGAACGCGGTGCCGCTAGCACGAAGCCGGTAATGGTCGACGCGAGCAACAGCAGTCCTGCCACGCCGACGATGTTCGATCCTGCGTTTCCCAGCAGGACGTTGCGGTGAAATTCGTACAGCGTCCGCAGCAGATCAGGCGGTGCGATGCCCAGGGTCTCGAGGGAACGCCCGCCAAGATGCGCGCCGCTGACAGGATCGAACGTCGCTTCGATTCTTTCGGCGCCGACGCGGCGCGGTTTCGCGCGTACCGTCAGCCGGTAGACCTGCCCATCGGCGACAGGAAAACGAATTTTCTCAACCAGACCTAGCGGATAAACGGCCTCTGCGCGCTCGACCACGGCTTGCGCGCTTAGCTGCACACCCTGCGCTGCGCTGCTTAACAATTCCGGGTTGAGCCATGCATCGATCGGGTCTTCAAAAACCAGAATCGCGCCGCTCAGCCCAACCAGCGCAAACCACGCTCCGAGCCCGATGCCGAGCCAGCGATGAACTGTGAACCATGGGGTCCGCCGCCACCGCATCGCTGCGTCCCTGGATTAGTCTTCGACCACTTTCTTTTTGCGCCAGACGTCGAGCAGCGCAATAAACTTTTCGCGTGCAGACACTTGTTCATCAGAGAGCACATCGAGAAAATCCGAAAGTCGTCGCGATTTGACGATTGTGTAAAAAGTCAGAAAGGCGGTCGGCAGAAAGATGATGAAGAAAAATATGATCTTCTCGATCAACAGAATATCGGTCAGGCCGATCAGGTTCATACCGATGAATCCTGTGGATACCGTGCCGATCAATCCGAACGTCGTCACCACCGTCAAACGCAGCACTGTGTTGGTGTGACGGCGCCCGCTGTCGGAAACCAGATATTGATCCATGCTGTAGATACGGTCTTTGACTTCGCCATATAGCGAATCGAGCTTCAGATGATTGACGGTCAGGTCAAACAGCGAGCGCGCCTGCGTCTGCTCGGAAATTTCATGAAACCAGTAGCGATGCGAAAAGCGCAGAAAGATCTCGAAGTTCTGCCGGATTGCGCGCCTGAAGCGATTAACCGAGTCCGAAGAATTGAGGTCCAGGCGCTTTAGCGCTTCAGCCAGGCGATCGGCAAACATCAACAGTGCGGCGCGCTGAAAATGCGCAATCAGGAACAGCAGGAAATGCTGATGCCGAAATTGCGCGAGCACCCCAACATCCGGGTGCAGAAAATATTTTGACTGCGCATCACCCACGACGATCAACGCCTGTCCGCTGGCGAGGTAGCGCGTGTTGGGCGACGGGCCAACGTTGCACCAGAAGCGGTCGTCGCAGTAGCGCTGCTCGAAATCAGCCACATGGCGATCGGAATACGGCAACGCTTCGGCATCGCTGGCGCCGATCACCAGGCCGAGACGGATGAAGTCGTTGCGAGAAATTGCGCGTGGCTCGGCGACTGCGAGCAAGCCCATCACCGGCATTCGGTAGAACTCGATCTGCCGATAGCGAATCGCAGCGTTGGGGTCGGCGTGATCGAGCAGCAGCGGTTTAAGAAGAAACGCCCAGTGCGAGCTGACGCGGGGCGCACGGTGTTCCGCAACAAATGACAGGAATTTGTCGCGATCGGCCGAATCGGACGCTGCCAGCACGGTGCCGTCTGCCGTTATCCACTCCAGGCTATGCAGACAGTGCAGCCCATCACCGCGCTCGTCCCAGCCGGCCGGATACGCGCGGCCGAACCGATACAGAAGCTCCTGCGCTTGCACCAGCGTCAGGTCATCGCACGAGACCTCGACATTGAGCAAAACCACGTCGATGTCGTAGAAGAAGTAGAGATCGATGTGCGCGATCGACAGCACGATCGGCGGCTCGCCGGCGCGCGTGATGACGCGTGCTGAAGTGATGTCGTGGCGTCGGTAAACGCGCATCGGCGAGCTGCCGGGCTCTTCGTCTCTATTGCCGCTGTCTTTGCGCTCTCGGCTTTCACCGTAAATGAATCGCTGCACGTACGGCAGGAACGTGACGAACTCGCTGTAGTGCCGTAGCTGAAACTGCTTGCCGTCGGGCGTGAACTCGTCGAGCAGCTCGCGCCACGGGTTCTCTGCAGTTTCCTGCTCGAGCACTTCCCAGTGCGCCTGTACCTGCGCGCCGGGCCGGATCGGCATCAATTGCAGCGGCCACAGCAGGATCTGCCTGAAGTGCCGCACCGC
>JACCZX010000098.1 GCA_013695705.1 Burkholderiaceae bacterium
GCGGCACGTGTGGCAGCGCGGCGATGAGGGCGCGCACCTGGGCATCGAGGAAGTCGGCCACACGCGTGATCTCGCGGTTCATCCAGGCGGCACAGCCGACGATCAGGATGGCGAGGTCGTCGGAGGCGGCGTTCGCGGTAGGCATTGGGGGATGGGTGCCAGGGCGTCCGCGTCGCGCAACGGCGGCAAGAGGGCGTGCGCTTCGGCCTCATCACCGCCCTTCGCCAGTCGGGGGTTTTGAGGCCATACGGCGTCGGCACGCATGCGCGCGGATGCTCATAGGAGAAGGTCCGGCGACGCGACCGGTGCCTCACCCGATCGAAGCGCTCGGAGTCTCGACCAGTGGCGATGGCAGCTCAGTCTTCCCGCTGCACGCCCGGCCCGATCTCGACAGGGACCGTTAAGCAGCGTCGCGCCCGAGCTCCCGACCTGGCGAAGAGCTCGACGGCGACCGCGTCGTCACGATCTACGATGAAGACGATCGCGTCCATCAGGGGCTGGAGACCACCGAGACGCAGGTCGAGCTGAGTGGCGCCGACCGACGCATGCCCGATGGTTCGCTCCTGGTGCCGGTCGGCGAGGGGCGAAGCCAAAGGGTACACGAGCACGCGTTCTGACGCGACGAGTCGCCTAGCGGCTACGGCCCTTCAACCGGCTGCGGGCGATCTTCGCGCAACCGCCCGCGTTAGCGTCTGCTTCGACGCCCGGAACCAGCAGAGCCTGCAGCAGGCCGCATCCGGCCCTGCGGTTCGACCGACCACACTGCGCGATGAGGTGCGAGAGCGCAGTGGACAGCTGCTGAAGCGCCTTCAATCGCTCCTGGACGTCCCGCAGTCGTTGAGAGGCGAGCTGCCGCACCGTCTCGCATGGTGTGCTGTCACCGGTGTCGAGAGCGATCAACTGTGCGATGTCGTCGAGCGTGAATCCCACGGACTGAGCAAGGCGGATGAACCGGAGCCGATGAATGGCCTCACCATCGTACTGCCTGTAGTTGGCTTGCGTCCTATCAGGTCGTGGCATCAAGCCGACGCGCTCATAGTACCTGATCGCCCGCGCCGTAACCGCAGCAGCCCTGGCCGCATCGCCTATCGCCATGGTGTGTTGACTATCCTGACGTTGCGCCATTGACCTTCCCCTAAGGGTCAGGGTTATAATGGAGCCACATGCCGCAAGGGCACGGGGTGCCATGACCAGCAATCAGATTGTTAAGGTGACCTATAAAGCTGGGGTGGCTTTCATCGCCCTGTCAGTCGGAGTACTGCCATGACCCGCGTGTGGACCATCGACATCGACGGGATGACGTGTGAGCAGTGCGCTCTCGCGATCGACGCTCAGCTGCATCGCACCGGCGGGGTTCTCGCCAGCCGAACGACTTTCGATCCGACCCGCGCTCGTGTAGAAGCCGCTAGCGATGTCGAGGCTGTAATCTTGGTCGACGCAATCGCCCGCGCTGGGTATCGCGCTCGGGCAGCACGTGAAGACGCCTCCCCTGATGCCGCCGTAGATGATGTGCTCATCATCGGGTCCGGCGGAGCCGCGATGGGTGCAGCGCTTGCCGCCGCCGCCGCAGGTGCGGTCGTGACCATGGTCGAGCGTGGCACCTTGGGAGGCACGTGTGTCAACGTCGGCTGCATCCCCTCGAAGGCGCTGATGCGCGCCGCCGATACGCTCCATCGGGCACAGTCGACTCCATTCGCTGGCATCCGGGTTGGTGGACAACTCGACGATTACTCGGCTCTGACAGCCCAGCGCGACGATCTCGTCGCGCATCTTCGCGACGAGAAGTATGCCTCGGTGCTCGCTCGTCAGCCGTTGATCCGGTTGGTTGAAGGTGAAGCCCGGCTCACGGGACCGGATCATGTCGCCATCAACGGTCGAGAGCGCCGCTTCCGTCGGTGCGTGGTGGCAACTGGGTCCCACGCCGTGCTTCCTCCGATTCCGGGGCTCATTGACGTCGACCCACTGACCAGCACGGAAGCGCTCGCTCTCAAAGAGCTTCCACGTCGGCTCGCCGTCATCGGAGGTAGGTACATCGCACTCGAGTTGGCGCAGGCGTTCGCGCGACTGGGCGCGCGAACCACGATCATCCAGCGCAACTCTCGAATATTGCCCGACCAGGATGTCGACGTGACGGATGCGCTGACCGGCTATTTGCGCGCCGAAGGCATCGATGTGGTCACCGGGTCGGTCGTCACTGCCGCCCGCCGTACCGCTCACGACATCGAGCTCGACCTGGATGGCCCTTCTGGTCGTCGCACGGTGACCGTGGACCGTGTGCTTGCAGCGACAGGGCGTCGCGCGAGCACCGTGGGCTTGGGACTCGACGTTGCGCACGTGAAGACGGATGCAGACGGACAGATCATTGTCGACGAGCAACTCCGGACGTCGAATCCCCGGGTATTCGCGGCGGGCGATGTGATCGGTGCCCCCGCCTTCGTCTACACCGCGGCCTACGAGGGACGGCTGTCGGCGATGAACGCACTCGGCGCATCCACTTCGCGGGACTACACGGCGCTGCCGTGGGTCATCTTCACGGATCCGCAGCTCGCCGTCGTCGGCCTTACCGAAGCCGAGGCACAGCGACGCGGAATCGCGGTCGATGTGGCGCGCGTTGACCTCGACCAGGTGCCACGAGCCTTGGTGGCGCGCGACACGCGTGGCTTCGTCAAGCTGGTGAAGGAGCGAGGCGGCGATCGCCTTCTCGGCGCGACGATCGTGGCCCCGGAAGGCGGCGACCTGATTATGGAACCAACTCTGGCCATCCGTTTCGGCATCACCGTGGCGCAACTCGCCGGCACGTTCCACCCGTACCTGACCCAGACCGAAGCGGTCAAGCTCGCAGCTCAGGCTTTCACCACCGACGTGAAGCAGCTGTCCTGCTGTGCTTCGTAGGAGATGCCATGAATACCACCCCGGACGACCGTAAAGAGGACTGCTGCCCAACGAAGGAGCCCCGCGAGGCCGAGCGGGATTCACGGTCCTGGCTGGGGGCAGCGGGCGGCGCCATCGTGGCTGGAGTGCTCGCTTCTGCCTGTTGCTGGCTTCCCTTCGTCGTCATTGGGGTAGGCGCATCAGCAGCAGGCGCCGGTGCGTTCTTCGATCGGTGGCGTCCCGTGTTTCTCGTCATCGCGACCGTTCTATTGCTCGCCGCGTTCTGGCTCATCCGCCGGCAGGCCGCGTGCGACCCAGCCTCGTCCTGTTCCACGGCAACTCTGCGGCGGCGACGCATCGCACACCTCGGCCTCGTCGCTGCGGTGGTCATTGTGGCGCTGTCTGCCGCGTACCCGCTGTACGGGCCAGCGCTCCTGCGCCGGAACGTCGTGGAGCGCCAGTCCACGGCCGGAGGGACCGCGCTCAGCTTTCGCGTCGACGGAATGACATGCGCAACGTGCGCCGTGGCGGTCGAGAAGGAGTTACTCAAGCTCGACGCCATCGAGTCCGTTCGTATCGATCACAGCACCGGCCTCGCGTCGGTGTCGGTGACGCCCTCGAATGCCGAGTCAGAGGTCCGTGCTGGCATCGCAGCGGCAGTTGCTCGCCTTGGTTATTCGAGCGACGTGACGCAACCGCAACGCAACGCTTCCCCGTAGCGAGCCTCAAGGGGCAGCGTGTCGCACGATAGCCAAACGTGCCGGCTCACGGATTCGATGAGCGGGCACGATCAGCTCGCAACGCGCGTGACCTCTGGCACGGGCACCGGGTCGCGAGGCCGCTCAGCAGGCGTTGAAAATTTCGTCCATCACGGATGGACGAAAATTAGCTGCCTCGTGTCAGCAGCGACCTGAATGCGCGCACACAGCGCATCCGACTGCGGCTTTGTCTGAGGGAAGTCGACCTCGAGTAGCACGACGTGGTCGGCAGGCTGGGCGCCAGCGGTATTCCCGGCGGCGACTCACGGTTTGCCACACCCGATCGCCACGGGCGCGATCGCAGAGGAGAGCGCGCGATCAGCGCGCGGGCCAAGGAGTCAGACCAGACCGAGCGCCCGGTGCGGTCGCGGCGGCAGCTCGACGACGATCGCATCGCCGGCGCAGACGGCACCGCCGATCATCACAATGGCCATGATGCCGGCCTTACGCACGAGGTTGCCTTGTTCGTCGCGGTCAATCACCGCCGCCATCAGGCCGCGTTGCAAGCCATCGAGTTGCGCGCACGGATTGCGTAACCCGGTGACCTCGATCACAGCCTCGTCGCCAAGGCGCAGTCGCGTTGCAACCGGCAGCGCGAGCAGTTCGACGCCGCGCGTCGTGATATTCTCGCCCATGGATCCGGCCGTGATCGCGAAGCCGCGCCGGTTGAGTTCGTCGTGCAATTCGGAGTGGATCAGGTGGACCTGCCGCAGGTTCGGCGCGTTCGCGTCCTTCGTCACACGTGCCCGGTGGCGGACCGTCGCGCCGGCATGTGCGTCGCCGTCGACCCCATGGCCGGCGACGAGCACGATGCGATTGACGATCGGCTTGCTCATGGAGTGGGCCGCGCTTCGGCTGACGGCGACAACGACTGCCATCTGGGAAACCCCTTTGGGCAGGCTCAGTCTGCACGCGCGTCGGCAAGCGCTGACAGCGGTGCTTCAGCGCAACCGGACGCGTCGATCATCGAACTCGGCGGTGATAGCTACCGGCGCCGCACGGCTCACGGGCGCAAGTCCAAGTAGGACGCCATCGTGCTCACATTCCGCCCTCCGGGCGGTTCCGTCGGCGAGCGCGCAGGGCGACCT
>JACCZX010000113.1 GCA_013695705.1 Burkholderiaceae bacterium
ATGCACCAGATTCCAAAGAGCCGCGCGTCATAGTGGGCATCGTTATGAAAGAACGCGCCGCGGCACTGATACCAGTCGAGGTCGATACGCAGCGCGGGCGCGAATCCGGATTTGAGCGCGCCACGGAGCTGAGCGCAAACGTCCGCATCGCGCCAGGCGCCGTGCGCGTGAACCTTACCTACGGTGCATGAGGGAGCTATGACCTGTAAAGCGCGTGTTTGTAGCGCTGCACCAGGTACGCATTCCGCAATGCCCACGCTTTTAGCAACGGATCGCGCGCCGCCGGTGGGATGCAGGCCAATCGCCCGCGGCGCGCTGTGTGTAATCAATTGCATCGGCAACTTCCGACGTAAAAAAAAGCCCCGGGGGTGCCGGGGCTTGAGTGTCCGCCTCATCGGAGGAGAGGGGGAAAAACAGAGGCGGACCTTGCTTCAACCAACCAACCAGAAGTCACGGTTCGCTCCGGGAAAGTACTAGGGCTATGCGTACTCAACCAACGCGCTTCGCATCTTCTGTAACGCTTTGGCTTCGATCTGCCGAATTCGTTCCGCCGACACTCCGAATTCCTGCGCAAGGTCGTGCAGTGTTGAGGTGCCGACATTGCCCTGGCTATCCTCGTTGAGCCACCGCGCCTCGACAATACGACGGCTGCGCGGATCGAGCTCTTCCAAAGCCCCACGCACGCCCTCACTTTGCAGCACATCGTATGCGCGGCGCTGCAGAACCTGGGTCGGCTCAGACTCGGAATCAGTCAGGTAGGCAATCGGCGCAAAGTCTTCTTCGCCATCGTCAACGCGGCCTTCGAGCGCGACATCGCCGCCCGATAATCGCGTTTCCATTTCTGAAACCTCTTCGCGCTTGACGTTAAGCTTGGCCGCGATATCGCCCACCTGGTCTTGCGACATCGTGCCGTGACCCTTCTTCATGCTGCGCAGGTTAAAAAATAACTTGCGTTGCGCCTTGGTAGTCGCCAGCTTCACAAGCCGCCAGTTTTTCAGCACAAACTCATGAATCTCGGCCTTGATCCAGTGCAGCGCGAACGACACCAGCCGCACACCCCGCTCAGGGTCAAAGCGCTTGACCGCCTTCATCAAACCGATGTTGCCTTCTTGAATCAGGTCAGCGTGTGGCAGCCCATAGCCTAAGTAATTACGGGCGACCGCGACCACCAGCCGCAGGTGCGACATCACCAGTCGACCTGCAGAATCGAGATTTTCCTGATCGCGGAAGTCACGCGCTAGCCGTAATTCTTCATCAGGCGTCAGCATCGGCACCCGGTTAACGGCCTGGATATATGCATCAATGCTGCCGAGGCTTCCGGGAGTAAGCGCGAAGGGCGGTGCCCCCAGCGGAACCAAGGCGGTACTCGACTTCATAGTTCTTGCCACGTGTTTCTTCTCCAGTTTCATTTAGCTTAGCACTCGCGTTTTTAGAGTGCCAAGTCTTAGAGGGGACTGTGCCCGGGGAGTTCAATCCCGACTTGGGCGCTCAGGTATGGGAAATGAGTAAGTACTAACTTAGCGCAAATCCTTCTGTTCTGACGCGCCTCACTTGCCTACCGGTCACGCAACTGTCATCGTCGCCGCTTATGGTTCGCAAACACCACCGCAAACACACCAAGCGCAAGCGCTCCAAGCTTGAGCCTTCCTTGAACGCTTCGCAGGATCTGTACCTGAATCGTGAGCTCTCGCTGCTCGCGTTTAACGAGCGCGTATTGGCTATGGCTTCGCGCGCGTCAGTGCCGCTCGCCGAGAGGCTGCGCTACGTTTGTATCGTGTCGTCCAATCTCGACGAGTTCTTCGAGGTACGAGTCTCCGATTTGACGGACGCTGCGGTTGGCGCGGCCGGTTCGCCGCCGAATGTGTACGCCACAGTGCTGGAGCGCGCGCATCGCCTGGTCGCCCAGCAATATGACCTTTATAACCACACGATCATGCCGGCGCTGGCACGGCACAACATCGTGATTATTAACCATGCGCAGCGCAGCGCCGCCCAACGCGCGTGGCTACGCGATTATGTGCAGCGCGAAGTAAAACCGCTGCTGGCGCCGATAGGCCTGGACCCATCGCATCCGTTTCCGCAAGTGTTGAACAAGTCGCTGAACTTCATCATGCAGCTCGAAGGAAAAGACGCATTCGGCCGTCCTTCGGCGATCGCAATCCTCAAGGTACCGCGTGTGTTGCCGCGCGTGATTCCTGTGCCGCCAAAGCTGGCGCCTGGAAAGCAGGCGTTCGTGTTGCTGACGTCGGCGATTCGCGCGCACTTGCAGGACTTGTTTCCCGGCCGCGTGATTAGTGGGTTCTCGCAGTTTCGGGTAACGCGCGACTCCGATATGACGGTCGATGAGCGCGAAGTTCATAACCTGCGGCAGGCGATGCGCATGGAGCTGACGCAGCGCCATTTTGGTAACGCAGTGCGACTCGAGATCCTGCGCACGTGCCCGCTGCCGTTGCAGCAACTGTTGCAGGAGCAGTTCCAGATTCCAAGCGAAGCCGTGTTTCAGGTCGATGGGCCGGTCAACCTGGTCAGACTTAATCAGCTGGTCGATCATTTAACGCAACCGAAGTTGCGTTGGCCGCCGTTTGCCCCTGCATGGCCGCGCAAACTGGCGCAGGGCTCCGACATGTTCGAGGCGATGCGGCAGGGCGATATTTTGCTGCATCACCCGTTCGAAAGTTTTGAACCCGTTATCGAATTTTTGCGGCAGGCCGCGGTCGACCCAAAGGTCGCTGCGATTCGCATGACGTTGTATCGCACCGGCATCAGCTCGGTGATGGTCGATATTCTCGAGGATGCGGCGCGGCGCGGTAAGGAAGTCACGGCGATCGTCGAGTTGAAAGCGCGCTTCGACGAAGAGGCCAACATTAACCTGGCGGAGCGGCTCGAAGCAGTTGGCGCGCAGGTCGTTTACGGCGTGGTCGGATTGAAAACGCACGGCAAAATGACGCTGGTGTTGCGACGCGAGGAAGTGCGGGGTCGCCCGACGCTGGTGCGTTACGCGCATCTGGGCACCGGCAACTATCACTCGGCGACCACCAAGCTTTACACCGACTTTGGCATGCTGACTATGCACCCAGAGATTTGCAGCGACATGGAAAAAGCGTTTTTGCACATGACCAGTTTGACCAAGGTCGAGCGACTCAGGCATCTATGGATGGCGCCGTTTACGCTGCATCGGAACCTGCTGCGCGCGTTGGCGAACGAGGTCAGGATCGCGCGCCTGGGCAACCCGGCCCGTGTGATTGCCAAGATGAACGCGCTGACGGACGAAGCGACCATCAATGCGCTTTATGACGCATCGCAGGCGGGCGTCAAGGTCGATCTTATTGTTCGCGGTGCGTGTGCCTTGCGCGCCGGTGTGAAGGGACTGTCGGACAACATCCGGGTGCGATCGATCGTCGGGCGTTTTCTCGAGCATCATCGTATTTACTGTTTTCGCAACGAGGGCACGCCGAATGTTTATTTATCCAGCGCCGACTGGATGGGGCGCAATCTGTTTCGGCGCATTGAAATTGCATGGCCGGTGCTTGATCCGAAACTTCGCAAGCGCGTTATCGAGGAAGGACTCACGCCGTATCTTGCCGACAGGCAGGATGCCTGGACTCTGATGGCCGATGGAGAATATCGGGCGCCGAAAGCCGGCAAAGGCGGCCGCTCCGCGCAGCGCGAATTGCTGACCGCGTTGGCGGCAAGCGTGGGCGAAACATAAATGGAGCTCATTTTGTGGCGCCACGCGGAAGCCGAGGATGGCGGGCCGGATCTCGCTCGCAAGTTGACCGCCAAGGGGGAAAAGCAGGCGCGGCGTGTCGCCGAATGGCTAAATACACGTTTGCCGCAGACCGCGAAGGTGTTCGTAAGCCCTGCAATTCGTGCACAGCAGACAGCGCAGGCACTCGCCGACATTTCCCACCACAAATTGCGCACGGTCGAACAGATCGCCCCGAATGCCAACGCCGCCGACGTGTTAACTGCAGCCGATTGGCCCCAGGCCAGGTCGGTCATTGTCATCGTCGGGCATCAGCCCACGCTCGGCTACGTCGCCAGTGAATTGCTCAGTGGCCAGGCGCAGGATTGGTCATTGAAAAAAGGCAGCCTGTGGTGGCTCAGCCAACGCGAGCACGAAGGCGAGCAACAAACGGTGCTGCGCGCGGTGATAAATCCGGATCTGGTGTAGACGCGCGCCGCTCACAACGGCTTCAGAGTGAAAGTTGTCGCCACTCTTTCCCAGTGAACCGCTTCTTCTTCCAGCAAATACTGCGTCAGTGGGTGGTGCGACAGCCAATCGTTTGCCAGTCCCAGTTCGATTGTTTTGCCAAATTTGAGCGACCACTGTGGCAGTTCGTCCGCGCGCCGCGCATGCGCCAGCACAACTGCCAGTCGCAGCGATAGGATGCCGATGGCAATGGCATGATCGTCCAGCGCAGTGGCGACCTTTTTTAAGTTGCCTCGCTGCGCCAGGACAAGCGTTGCGACCCGTTCCTGATCTGTAGTCGAGAATCCTGCCAGGTCGCTGTGCTGTATCAAATAGGCGGAATGTTTGTGATAGTCGCTGTGCGAGATCGAGAACCCGACTTCGTGCAGCAAAGCTGCCCAGCGCAACCGGTTCGAAGTCTCGGCACTGACCGCCGCATCGAGCGCCGCATGAAACTGATTGGCGAGTGCGCTGACCTGTTGTGCCTGTGATTTGTCGACGCCGAACCGGGTCTGCATGCGAATCACGCTTGAATCACGTAGATCCTTGCGCTCGCGCCGGCCGAGCAGGTCGTACAGGACGCCTACGCGCAATGCGCCGCGTGCCGGTCGCATCTCCTCGACGTCGAGCGTATCGAACACGGCCGACAGCACCGCAGTTCCACCCGCAAGCACTTCCTGCCGATCCGGTTTCATGCCGGCAAGTCGAATTCGTTTGATTTCACCGGCGTCGAGCAAGGCATAGCGCAACGTCAACAAGCCGTGCGGTGTGATGGTCCCATCGGTCCAACCCTGCGTGCGCAAGATTTCCGATACCGCGCCGATGGTTCCGCTTGAGCCAAACGCCTCGTCCCATTTTCCGCGAGCGAACACCGATACTCCCTCTTCAAGCTCCGCAGCAGCGGCGACTTGCGCTTTCTTCAGGCTCGACCGATCGATCCGCCCGTCCTTAAAGAAACGCAGTGATGAATTGACGCAGCCGACTTTGAACGACTCGGCGTGTTCGGCTACGAACCCCTTGCCGACGATAACCTCCGTCGACGCACCTCCGATATCGACGATCAGCCGGCGCGCGCTCGATGGTGGCAGGGTACGTGTGCATCCCTCGAACACCAGCCGGGCCTCCTCCCGGCCCGAGATCACTTCGATCGGAAAGCCGAGCGCATGCTGCGCTTCCAGTAAGAACTCGTCCAGATTGCGCGCTTGCCGCAACGTTTCTGTGCCAACCGCGCGAACGTGCTCGCTTTTCATGCCGCGCAGCCGTTCGTTCATGCGCGCCAGTGTTTCGATTGCGATATCGATCGATTTCTTGGTGAGCCGTTTGCTCTCGTCGATCCCCGCCGCAAGCCTGACTGTTTCTTTCCAATAGCCATGCCGCGCGATGTGCGCACCTTCAACTTTTCCAATTTCCAGTCGGAAGCTGTTCGAGCCGAGATCGACGGCGGCCAATAGCATTGCGGTCAGCCGGTACCAATCAGCGCGTCTGCGAAGTCACGCGCTACAAACGGCTGCAGATCGTCGATAGCTTCGCCCACGCCGATGAACAAGATCGGCAACGGACGAGCGCGCCTGGCTTCCACGATCGCGGCGAGCACACCGCCCTTTGCCGTGCCGTCGAGCTTGGTGATGATGAGCCCGGTCAAGGCGACCGCATCGTCGAATGCCTGCACTTGTGCGAGCGCGTTTTGCCCATTGGTGCCGTCGATGATTAGAATAATTTCGTGCGGCGCGCCCGGCATTGCCTTGTCCTGCGCGCGCTTGATCCGCTTCAGCTCTTCCATCAGGTGTTGCTGCGTCGGCAAACGCCCTGCAGTGTCGGCAATCAGGACATCGACGCCGCGCGCTTTTGCTGCCGATACTGCGTCGAACACGACCGCTGCGGGATCACCGCCGCTTTGCGCAATCACCGCGATGCCGTTGCGTGCTCCCCATATTGACAGCTGCTCGCGCGCCGCGGCGCGAAACGTGTCACCCGCTGCCAGCAGCACCGACTTGTCTTGATTCGACAGCCATTTGGCAAGTTTGCCGATCGATGTCGTTTTGCCCGCACCGTTGACGCCGGCCACCATCAGGATTAGCGGTCGCGCGCGGGAAAAATCGATGCGGCCCTCGGCCGGTGACAGCAGAGAAGCGATTTCGTCGCTCAGCGCGCGCCGCACCTCGTCGCGCGTGAGCAGTCCTTCCAGTTTTATGCGCATTCTCAGCGCGTCTATCAAGCGCGCCGAGGTGGCGACGCCAACGTCGGCGCTGATCAGCGCGACCTCGAGCTCATCGAGGAATTCCGCATCAACGACACCGCCGGAGAACAGCCCGGCGATATTGACGCGCGTTTTCGTAAGCCCGGTTTTCAGCCGCGACAGCCATCCGCTCTTCGAGCCTGCGGAAGAACCGGGACTTATCATCGAGCGATGGGCGATGGACGGTCGAGCGCGAGAAGCAGTGCGGCAAAGGGTGCGGGAAAAAAACTGCGAACGGGTGCACCAGCGGAGGGCAGTGTAACAACCCATCGCGTGCGATCTGCGCAGCGCGTGCGGATCATTGGAGGCCAGTGGAAGCGAACGCTACTGCCCGTCAGCGACGCCCCTGGCCTGCGGCCCACTCCCGATCGAGTGCGCGAAACGCTTTTCAACTGGATCGGCCACTTGATTCCTCGAGTTGAGACTGTGCACGGGCTGGATCTGTTCGCCGGAACGGGCGCTCTCGGTTTCGAGCTCGCATCGCGCGGTGCACAGCGGGTGACGTTGATAGAGACGAATCGGCGATTGGTTGATCAGCTGACGCAGACCAAACGGCAGCTAGCGGCGGAGCAGATCGAAATTGTCGCCGGCGATGCCCTGAGTCTTGCCGCGCGCTGGCCGGATGCGTCATTTGACATCATTTTCATCGATCCGCCCTTTGACTCGGCGTTGCTGGCACCGGCGCTGGCGGTAGCCACGCGCTTGCTCAGCCTGGACGGCCTGATGTATATCGAGAGCGGTGTCGCGATCGAGCCGTCGACATTGACGGGTGATTTGCAAGTCGTTAGGCGTGGCCGTGCCGGGCGCGTCCACTTTCATTTGCTGCGCCGGGGTTCTCGATGAATAATCGCCGGCCGGTTCAAGCCTGCTTGCCGGGTTGCAGCGACGAGGGAGTGAACAATGGTAATCGCGGTGTATCCGGGAACGTTCGATCCGCTGACTCGCGGCCATGAAGACCTGGTGCGCCGAGCGTCCGGACTGTTCGCCAAGCTCGTTGTCGGTGTCGCCGACAGTAAGGCCAAAAATCCGTTTTTTGATTTGAACGAACGTATCGCGATTGCGCGCGAAGTGCTGTCGCATTACCCGAATGTCGAAGTCGCCGGCTTTCGCGGGCTGCTGAAAGATTTCGTGCGGGAGCAAAACGCGCGTGTTGTCGTGCGTGGCTTGCGTGCCGTCTCCGATTTCGAGTACGAGTTTCAGATGGCCGGCATGAATCGCTACTTGCTGCCCGATGTCGAGACGATGTTCCTGACGCCATCGGATCAATATCAATTTATTTCCGGCAGCATCGTGCGCGAGATCGCAATCATGGGCGGTGATGTCAGCAAGTTTGTGTTCCCGTCGGTGGAGCGCTGGCTGAAAGCAAAGTTGGCGCAAATGGGCGCACCCGACGTTGATGCCGTCTAGCGTTACCGGTGCGACGCGCGACGCGCGCATCGATGCATTGCGGGGTTTCGCACTTCTTGGCATCTTGCTGGTCAACATCCAGTCGTTTCTTTATGGCGCGACCAACCCGATCGGCTACCTCGTCAGCGATGCAGGCGTGCTCGATCGGCTGACTTACTTTTCGACCGCAGTTTTTGTCAGCATGAAGTTCATGCCGCTGTTCGCGATGTTATTTGGCGTCGGGTTTTCTTTGCTATACCTGAAGCTGCTGGCGCTGACGCCGCATCCGAAAATAACCTACCTGCGACGCATGTTGTTTCTGTTCGTTTTCGGCATGCTGCATGGCGTCTTTTTTTATTTTGGCGATATCACCCAGATGTACGCGGTCGCCGGATTGTTGCTGTTGCCGTACGTAGATCGCGGCCGTGCCGGTATCGCTCGCGCGGTGCGCAACTGGTGGCTTGGCACCGCGATTTTTACTGCTGCGTTATATGTGCTGGTCGGTTCAACGCCGTCCCTGCCGCCCGAGTACGTCGCCGAGATTCAGAGCAACTACGTTGTCTTTACCTCAGGCAATTATCTTGAGCAACTCCCGGTCCGCATCGGCGAATTTCACGATCTGATTGTCGGCAACTTTCTCGGGTTGCCCCTGACGGTCGCCTTGATGCTGACCGGGATGTGGGCGCAACGCGCCGGCTGGCTGCAGCAGCACGACGCGCGCGCCTGGCGCATCGCGACGACCCTGGGATTGCTGATCGGCGTGCCGTCGGCTCTGATGTATGGATTTTGGCTGTTGTCGGCGAGCGAGACTTACGGTCTGGCGGTCACGCCGCAGGCGGCCACGGTGCCAATGGTGCTCAGTGTTGCGCTTGCGTTCATGTACGCATCGCTGTTCTTGCGTCGAGCGCCGCGCGGCCTGACTTTGTTGCTTGCTCCCGCCGGCCGCATGCCGCTGACCAATTATCTATTGCAATCAATTGCAATGGGTGCGTTGTTATCCGGCTGGGGATTCGCGCTCGGACCGGGTCTCGGATATTGGCAAATGTCCGCGCTGGCGGCAGTCGTCTTCGCGGCGCAGATCGTATTGAGCATGATCTGGTTTGGCCCAATGAAGATGCGGCAGGGCCCGCTGGAAGCGCTGTGGCGCGCTTGGACCTATGCCGGCCTGCGACCAATCTCACCGCTGGAAACTCCGGCTAAAAGCGCAAGCTGAGTTCGACGGCATCGCCCACCTGTAGTGGCGCACCGGCGCCGTGTGCGATTACAGCATTTACACCAAACGTAATCCCGCCGGCCTGCGAGTTGTCGCGATAGGTCGCCAAAGTGTCGCCCGGTTCGAACCCCGTGGCGCCGGTTATCAGATCCACATTGGGCACCGCACAGCGCACGCATGGGCTGGCAACCTGCAGCCGCGCGCTGCCAACGGTGATGTGATCCACAAAATCCTCTTCGTGGGCATCGACGCCGTCAAGCACGACGTTCGGTCGGAAGCGCTCGATGGTTACGGGTGCTTGCCCTTTTGCCGTCAGCCGGCTGTTAAGACTCACAAGTGATGCGTTTGACAAAATAAGCAGTGCAAACGCATCAGCAAACTTGTACGGCGCCGCGATTACACCGGTGTACTTGCGATTCGAAACACGGCGCGTTTGCGGATCGAAGCGCATCAGGCGGCATCGCAGTCCGAGAAACTCGGAGAACCACGCGTCGGCCAGCGCCCCTTGTTCCACAGCATTGATCCGATCGTTCCATACTTGAATTTCGTACACGTCGCCTTCGGAATCGAACGGCAGGTCGAGTTGCAGCATCCCTGGAGCCTTAAGCCGCAGCGAATCTGCAGTCAGTCGAGTTTCGATCTGAACCATTTTCGGTAGTTCGCGTTGGCTCTGGAATTTGCTGTCTGCATCGACGACAACCCATTCACGATCGCCGATGCCGTTGACCTCGAGTCCGGTAAGCGCGAGCGTCGCGGCTGCCACGCTGAAGCCGCGGCAGCCCTTGATCGGATATGCCCACAGCTCACGAATGAACGCGCCCATGGACTGTCGGCTACACGTTGAAGCGAAAATGCATCACGTCGCCGTCGCGCACAACGTAATCCTTTCCTTCGAGTCGCATCTTGCCCGCATCCTTGGCGCCGCCCTCGCCCTTGAGTTTGACGTAATCCTCGAAGGCGATCGTCTCCGCGCGTATAAATCCTTTTTCGAAATCGGTGTGAATCACGCCCGCTGCCTGCGGCGCGGTGGAACCGGTAATCACGGTCCAGGCGCGCACTTCCTTCGGCCCGGCGGTGAAGTACGTAAGCAAACCAAGCAAGGTGTAACCGGCGCGAATCACCCGGTTCAACCCCGGCTCCTGCATTCCCATGTCCGCCAGAAAAATCGCCATGTCCTCCTCGGCTAGATCAGCAATTTCCGCTTCGATTTTTGCGCAGGCGGCCACCACAGGCGCGTTCTCTTTTGCCGCGTGATCGCGAACTTGATCGAGCAGTGGATTGTTCTCGAAGCCGTGCTCCTCGACATTGGCAACATACATCGTCGGCTTGTCGGTCAGCAGGAATAGCGGACGAATGATTGCGCGCTCCTCTGGATAAAGATCGACGCTGCGCACTGGGCGTGCCTGATTGAGCACCGGCAGGATTTTTTCAAGCGCGTCGACCAGGCGCCGGGCCTCTTTCGCTTCCAGACCCTGGCCCGATTTCGCCACCTTGATGTTCTTCGCAAGCTGTTTGTCCACAGTGGCCAGATCGGCCAGCGCGAGCTCGGTGTTGATGACGTCGATGTCGGATATCGGATCGATTTTGCCCGCTACGTGCACGACGTTCGGATCTTCGAAACAACGCACAATGTGCGCAATCGCGTCGCACTCGCGAATGTTGGCAAGGAACTGATTGCCAAGCCCTTCGCCTTTGCTGGCGCCCGCAACCAACCCGGCGATGTCGACGAACTCCACCGCGGCCGGGATGACTTTATCGGGCTTCGCAATCGCAGCGAGCGCGCGCAGGCGCAGGTCGGGAACTTCGACGATGCCGACGTTGGGCTCGATGGTGCAGAACGGATAATTCTCCGCAGCGATGCCCGCCTTGGTGAGCGCGTTGAACAGCGTTGACTTGCCCACGTTCGGAAGTCCGACGATGCCACATTTGACTGCCATCAGTTACTTTTGGATTATGAAAGTGCGATTATCGCAAGCCTATGACGATCACCCTAAAAGAAGTCACGCGCGAAACTTTGCGCACGATATGCAAACTCGATGCCGGCGATGGCGCGACGCAGGTGGCGCCGAACGCGGTGTCCATCGCCGAGGCGTCCTTCTACAACGAAGCGTGGTTCCGCGCGATCTACAACGATGAAACCCCCGTCGGTTTCGTGATGCTGTACGACCCAACACTGGCGGAAAAACCGGAAGAGCCGCACTTCTTTCTATGGCGGCTGATGATTGACCAGACATATCAGCGCAAAGGCTTGGGCCGCACCGCCGTCAAGTTGCTGATCGACCACGTACGCGCCCGCCCCGGCGCCGAAAAACTGCTGGTGTCGCACATGAGCACGGTCGATGAGCTCGGACGCTTTTACGGCTCGCTAGGCTTCGTTTACACCGGCGCGGAAGACGACGGCGAAAAGGTGATGGCGCTCGAGCTGCAACCGCTAGCGCGTATGCAGCCGTAACATCGCGGCCTCGTAGTTGCCGTCCACCAGCAGATCGACAATCGCTTCGCCGCGCTCAATCGATTGATCGATCGCCGACTGCTCTTCCTTGCGCGGCGGATGCAGCACAAAATCACCGACGTCTTGCTCGATTTGTAGCGCGCGAGGATGACCGATGCCGATGCGCAGGCGCCAAAATTCCGGCGTCGACAGTCGCGCCTGAGTGTCTTTGAGGCCGTTGTGTCCGGCGGTGCCGCCGCCGAGCTTCAGCTTGACCACCCCCGGCTGCAAATCGAGTTCATCATGCGCGATCATGATTTGCGTTGGCAGGATTTTGTAGTAAAGCGCCAGCGCGACGACCGCCTGCCCCGACCGATTGACGTAAGTAGAGGGCTTCAGCAGCCACAGTTCGCTGCCGGCGACGCGAGCTCGTGCAACGTCACCGTGGAATTTTCGTTCGCTTGAAAAGCGCGCGCCGCAACGCCGCGCGACGGAATCGACGTACCAGAAGCCGGCATTGTGCCGTGTCGATTCATATTCGGTACCCGTGTTACCGAGGCCGACGATCAGACGAATGCGGTTTACGTGTTGAACAGATTCCATGCGAAAAAAAGCCCGCTGCAGTTAGTGGCAGCGGGCGTGATTGTGCTGCAGCGTTTGGTCTCTTACTTCTTCTTGTCCTTGTCTGTCTTGTCGCCGCCTTTGCCGCCCTTGTCTGTCTTGCCGGCAGGTGGTGCACCCTCTGCCGCCGGCGCTTTTTGGGCACTCGCCGGTACGTCGGCCGCCGCCGGTGCTACTGCAACCACTTCCTCCACCACCTCTTCGCCGCGCACGGTCACTGCCACGACAACCGGGTTCTCCTTACCCTTCAACAGCGGTGCCACACCGTCAGGCATCTTGATGTCGCGCACGCGCACCGTGTCGTTGACACCCAACCCCGACAAGTCGATCGCAATGTATTCGGGCAGATCCTTGGGCAGGCATGCGATCGCCACCTCCGACATTACGTGGCTGATTAGCACGCCGTCGGTTTTGGCCGCGGGAGAACTTTCCTGTCCCGAAAAATGCAATGGCACGCGCATGTGCAGCTTCTGATCCTCGGCGACACGCTGAAAATCGATATGCATCACCTGCAATTTGTAAGGGTGCATCTGGAACGCACGCAGCAACACCCGCTCGCTCGCGCCGTCGAGCTCCATGTCGAGGATCGACGCGTGAAACCGCTCTTTGCGCAGCGCGTGGTAAAGCGGGTTATGTTCGACTTCGATCGCCTGCGCATCGCCTTTTCCACCGTACAACACGCCGGGGACCTTGCCCGCGTGACGCAGACGGCGGCTCGCACCCGTGCCCTGCGATTCTCGTTTATTTGCAACTACTTTCATTTGATGCTCCTGTTTAAGCAGCGGACCGCGACCAGCCATCGCTGCAGTTACTTCTCACAACTTCCTCATTACTCGATGAACAAACTGCTCACCGAGTCTTCGCGCGCAATGCGCGAGATCGTTTCACCCAAGAGTGCCGCACACGACAGCATTCGTATTTTCTTGCATCCGAGCGCCGCTTCTGTCAGCGGAATCGTATCGGTAACCACCAGTTCGTCGAGCACCGAGTTCGCGATGCGCTCGACCGCCGGGCCCGAAAGTACAGGGTGGGTAGCGTAGGCCATTACACGCTGCGCACCTGCATTACGCAAGGCTTGCGCAGCCTGGCACAGAGTGTTGGCGGTGTCGACCATGTCATCCATGATGACGCAATTGCGGCCGTCGACTTCGCCGATGATGTTCATCACCTCGGCAACGTTGGCGCGCGGCCTCCGTTTGTCAATGATCGCCAGATCGGCTTCGGCTGTCTTGGCGATCGCGCGCGCCCGCACCACGCCGCCGATATCGGGCGATACAACGACGAGCTTGTCGAAATTGTGTTTCCACAGGTCGCCCAGCAGGATCGGTGCGGCGTAAATGTTGTCCACCGGGATATCGAAAAATCCCTGTATCTGATCGGCGTGCAGATCCATCACAAGCACACGGTTGACACCTACCACCTGCAGCATGTTAGCGACGACCTTGGCGCTGATAGCGACGCGCGCACTGCGCGGTCTGCGGTCTTGCCGCGCGTAACCAAAATACGGAATCGCCGCAGTAATGCGCCCGGCTGATGCGCGCTTCAGCGCATCGGCCATGATCAACAGCTCCATTAAATTGTCATTGGTCGGTACGCACGTTGATTGCAGGACGAACACATCCTTACCGCGCACGTTCTCGAACAGCTCCACCATCACTTCGCCGTCCGAGAAGCGTGAAACCTGCGCTTTTCCCAGACGAATATTCAAATGTTGCGCGACCGCGCTCGCCAGGCGCGGATTTGCGTTGCCTGTGAACACCATCAGGTTGTCGGGAACAATTTGAACCATCACTCTGGCGCCGGCGACTTTGAATTCTGGCTGGGGAGGAAGGATTCGAACCTTCGAATGCCGGAATCAAAATCCGGTGCCTTAACCAGCTTGGCGACTCCCCAAAACTAATACTTTGCTCTGCAACCCCGCTACATCTGATGCATCACCACTACCACACCGAAAGCGGATGCTCATTTAATCCACGTGCGGCCCAACATGACCAATGCGGCGACGTGCCTGCAATTGCCAGCTCCGCCTTTTCCTTATTCGGCGTCGCCGCAAATACCGCCGAACCCGAACCTGTCATGCGCGCTGCGCCGGAGCGCTGCAGATGCTCGATCGCTTCTTCGATGGCGGGGTAGCGGCGCCGGGCGACGGGTTCCAGGTCGTTGACGCCTAACGAGAAGATTGCGCGGTCGCCAGCCGATTGCGCGGCTGTAAAGATGTGGGGCGCCATTTTCGTGGCTTTGGAATGCAGTGTCAAACTTGGATCGTTGAAGACGTCGCGCGTTGAAACGTGAACGCGCGGCCAAATTATGGCAAACCATGCGGGTGGCAGTTCAAAGGTAGTCAGCCGCTCGCCGATTCCTTCCGCGTAAGCGTTGTGTCCGTGCAGAAAAAATGGCACGTCAGCCCCGAGCGTAAGCCCGATAGCGCTGAGTTCCGCGCGCGGCAGATGCAGATCCCACAGCCGGTTAAGCGCGATCAACGTGGTTGCTGCGTCCGACGAGCCGCCGCCCATGCCGCTGCCCGCCGGAATTCGCTTGGCGACGCCGATGGTGACGCCAAGCGTGGTGCCGGAAACCTGCTTCAGCGCGACCGCGGCGCGCACGGCCAGATCCGCGTCGGCGTTGCCGATCAGATCACCCACGCGCTCGATCGCACCATCGAGCCGACACTCGAAATCGAGCAAGTCTGCGAGATCGATCAACGCGTAGGCGGTTTGTAGCTCGTGATAGCCGTCGGCGCGACGGCCGGTCACGTGCAGGAACAAATTCAATTTGGCAGGAGCCGGCAGCGCGAGCAGTAACTGCATCGCTCCATTCTATGGGCTCAGGTACGCGCCGGTATCGTCCACAAATAAATGGTGCTGCGCCCGACCTCGCGCGTGGTTTCGGCTTTCCAGTCGCCCATGTGAAAGTCATGCGACACAAGCCGGGTGCCTGGTTTCAGTTCCTTCAACAGGCGCGGCCGCAGCTTCAAATTGACGCTCGGCAGCAGGTACATTGTGACCACGCTAGCGGGACTGAAGTCGAAATCGAACACATCGCCCACTTCGAACCGCGTCAGTTCCGTAACACGCGATCGGTTGGCGTTCTCTTTCGCCTCTTTGACTCGCTCAGGATTTAAATCGACACCGACACCGCGGCAGCCAAAGCGGGATGCAGCGCGCACGACTATGCGGCCATCGCCGCAGCCTAGGTCATACACCGTATCGGATTTGCCCACTTTTGCCAGATCCAGCATCGCGTCGACCACCGCGATGGGAGTTGGCACGTACGGCACATCAAGCGGGCGCGCGATTTCGTCCAGTGCCTGTGCATTGACGGTGCCAGCGAATCCAGCGAGCGGCACAGCTCGCGTCAGCATCAGCGCAACAGAGCTGCGCAAGACCTCACGACGGGTTTTCATCGGACCATCTCCAAGCAATGTGGGATCAGCCAGCGGGCTCATCGACTACCAGACGCAACGTTACCGCAGGTGCATTTGCGATTGCCGCTCGCTCTAGCACCAAGCGGCGGGGCCGCGCGATGTGTTCGAAATATTCCGGCAGACGAATCGTCCAGCCGTCTTGCTCGATCAGCACGACGCGCCCGCCGTCACGGTCGACGCGCGCGATGCGCTCGGGCGAGGGGCGGCCTTCGATCCAGTCGGCCAGTCCAGCTACCGGCAGCGGCCACCCGAGCAACTGCTCGGTGATTGCGTCGGCGTCGGGTCCACGCACTTCGTGCATCTGAGCACCGGTCGCGCGTGCGCCGCCCGGCTCGACCTCGACCCGGGCAACCGTGGTACCCAGCGGCGAACCAAGCTCCAGCACTTGTCGCCGCCCACGAATCTCGAGGTTGAAGCGGCCGGAGACGTTTTCGCGCTGGGTGCCAGAGGTGGTAGTAACGGAAAAGCGGCCGGTGAACGCGCGGTCGGGAAGCGTTACGCCTGGCGTAGCGCAGGCAGAGAGAATTGCAGAAACAAACGCGGCGAGCAAACATGCGCGCACGCGCTGCACCGACGACATCGACCGCATCAACGAATCAACTACAGACCGATGCGCAGCCGCGTTACGGTTGACTTAAGCAACCCGTTACCCGGTTCCTTCGCGCGCACTTCGCGCAGCAATTTGCGCGCTCCATCTTGATTGCCGCTCGACCACAACACCTCGGCCAAATGAACCGCAACTTCGGCATCGGGACGAACATCGTAGGCGCGCTGCAAATGCTGCCGCGCCAGATTCAGATCGCCGAGCCGAAAATGCACCCACCCAAGGGAATCGAGGATGAACGCATCGTCAGGTGCGAGCTGCCGCGCTTTTTCAATCAGCTGCAGCGCTTCAGGAAGCCTCAAGTTGCGATCGGCCAGGCTGTAGCCGAGCGCGTTGTACGCATGCGCGTAATCAGGCTTTAGCTCAATGATCCGTCGCAGTTGCTTCTCCATCACTGCGACTTGGTTGAGCCGCTCGGCCGCCATCGCAGTGTCGTACATCAGGGGCACGCTGTCGGGCGTGCTTGCGAGCGCATGGGTCAACAGTTTGTACGACTCGTCATGCCGTTTGGCGTCACGCAACAGCTGCGCTTCGGCCAGAATCAACTGCGTTTTTTCATCCGCCGATTGAACGCTGACGGTGCGTAACAATTTGCGCGCGTCGTCGAGCCGCTGCATCTTGGAAAGCACAAAAGCCTCGCGTACGCGCGCCGTCAGAAATTCTTCGCCGCCGTCGATCTTGCGCAGCCATTCGAGCGCGGTCGGAAACTGCTTGTCATCCTCGGCAATTTGCGCGAGGTGCAGGTAGGCCGGCTCGGCCGGCCGCACCCGATCGCGCAGGGCTTCCGTTGTTGCGATCAACTCCAGATAGCGTTGCAGATAGGTGCGCGCATCGGCCGTTAGCTTGCCTTGCAGCGACAGGATCGCCAGTGAGTAAACGAGGTCGGCATTTTTCGGATCGGTGTCAAGCAGCGATTGAAATTGCGAGCGCGCCTGATCGAACTTGCCGTCGGCAATCAACAATCGTGCGTAGGCCAGGCGCGTATCAGCCACAGCCGGCTGGCGCGCTACGAATGCCTGCAACAGAGCGATCGCTGCAGGACGATCGCTCGCTTGCAGGTACTGGGCGGCTGCCAGTGCCGCTCGCGCCGAGTCCGGCGCGAGTGCATACGCAGCGCGCGCTTCCTCTGCGGCACGCGCCGTTAATCCGGCCGCTTGCGCGCCATTAGCCAGCACCAGCTTGACCTCGGCTGATTGCGCATACGGCTGCGCCAGGCGCTCGATTAATCCAAACGCACCGGCGCGATCCTGCGTACGCGCCAGCGCACGCTGCATCCGCGCCAGTTCTTCGGTCGGGTTTGCCGCCGCCTGCAACTGTGTTCTGAACAACGTGTAAGCGTCGTCAAAGCGGCTGTTGCTGGCAAACAGCATTGCGAGTGTCTGCCCTGCTTCGTTCGAGCCCGGTGCGTATTCGTGCCAGAGTTGCGCCGCCTCAAGCCCTTGCGCGAAAGCGCGCCCCTGCAGCGCCAGTTCCGCCGCGCGCCGCGCCAGTCGGTAATCGCGCGTCTCACGCGCGAGCTTCATGTAGACGGTGAATGCCGCGCCCATCTCGCCGCGCTGTGCGGCGACCTCCGCCGCCATCAGTTGATAGAGCAGAGCACTCGATACATTCACATCCGGAATCGGGTCGGCGCGCGGTGTCGTTTCCGCTGACGCAGCCGAACTCGAAGGTTGTGCCGGCGCGGCAGTGCTGGCAGCGATGCTCGCCGGCGGTGCGGTGACCGGCTTTGCGTCGACGGAGGACGGCCGCGGCCCGCTGGCGCAACCAGTGAACACAAGCGCAACGGATATCAAGAGTAATAGACGAATCATGGATCGGGATCCCGGCGAGTTTGTATGCAACCGGCACGGGCGCATTGAGACGCGATGCGTGGCACAGTAACAGAATGATTTCGACTTTATTAACGCGATAAAAGTGCCCGAACTACCCGAAGTCGAGGTCACTCGCCGGGCGCTGGCGCCCTATGTCGAACAGCAAACGGTCGAGTCGGTGACCGTGCGGGAAGCCCGATTTCGCTGGCCCGTTCCGCCGCAACTACCTGCGTTGGTGGCGGGCCAAACGGTCGACCGGCTGCGCCGGCGTGGCAAGTATCTATTGTGGGAGTTTGCGCACGGAACGCTGATCTCGCACCTGGGCATGTCGGGTACGTGGCGCGTGTGGCCGCGCGCGCGCGCAGTGCCGGTGCCGGGAACGCACGATCACATTGACATCGTGTTCATGGAAACGTGCGTGCGGCTGACCGATCCCCGCCGCTTCGGTGCGCTGCTGTGGCACGACGCGCGCCTTGGCGACGTAAAGCTGCACCCGTTGCTCGCGGGGCTGGGCATCGAACCGTTCGATCCACGCTTTGACGGCGAATGGTTGTACCGGCGCACGCGAAATCGCGCGGCGTCGATCAAGCAGGTTTTACTGGCGGGCGATGTGGTGGTCGGTGTCGGAAACATTTACGCGTCCGAAAGCTTGTTTCGCGCGCGCATCAACCCCAAACGGTCAGCGCGCCGTATCGGCCTGGTGCGCTGTGCGACGCTGGCGCAAGCGGTGCGCGAAGTGCTGAGCGAGGCAATCGCCGTCGGTGGCAGCACGCTGCGTGATTTTGTCGGCGCCGAGGGTGAGAGCGGTTACTTCATGCTCGATGCGCGCGTGTACGACCGTGCCGGCCAGCCATGCCGCGTCTGCGCGACGCCGATTGTTCGAGTGTGGCAGGGACAGCGCGCGACGTACTACTGCTCCCAATGCCAGAGTCGCTAAGCAGGATCGCCCGAACTCACTGCAGAACCGGGCGCTGCTTGTGCGTTTGGGTGACTGTGCGCGATGGTGCCCTCGTGCTATAGATTCGGCTCCAAGTGCGCACTGTTTTTACGTCCCCGAATTTACGTCTTTGACCGATGACCCCACTTTCGTCCAGCTTTGAGCAGTACGGCAACTGGCGTGATTCGCTGGCCACGGAGATCATGCAGCTGCGCCAGTGGCTGGAACAAGCACAGATCCTCGACGCTGACGCGGCGCGGCGCATCGACGTCGCGCTCGAACGCCTGGCGCAAGACAAGCTCGTGATCGCATTCGTCGCCGAATTTTCGCGCGGCAAATCAGAGTTGATCAACGCGATTTTCTTTGCCGATTATGGCAAGCGCATCCTGCCGTCGTCGGCCGGCCGCACCACGATGTGCCCGACCGAGCTGCTGTATGACGAGACACTGCCGCCGTGCATTCGCGCGCTGCCGATCGAAACGCGCGGGCGCCACGGTTCGACCACCGACTTCAAGCGGCTGGGCGCCGAATGGCAGGTGTTCCCGCTCGACACGCAATCAGCAGACGGCATGCTCGAAGCGTTCAAGATCGTAGCCGAGACTTGTCGCGTGCCGATCGCCGAAGCAAAAAGCTACGGCCTTTATGACGCCGACGACCCGGATCAGGCGGTCGCGGTCGATAAAAGCGGTCGGATCGAAATTTCGAAGTGGCGCCATGCGGTAATTAATTTTCCGCATCCGCTGCTGAAGCATGGTCTGGTAATTCTTGATACTCCAGGCTTGAATGCGATCGGCACCGAGCCCGAGTTGACGTTGTCACTTCTGCCAAACGCGCATGCGGTGTTGTTCGTGCTAGCCGCTGATACGGGCGTGACCAAGAGCGATCTCGACGTCTGGCGGCATGTGGTCGGCGACGCCGGCCATCGTAATCACATTGCGGTGCTGAACAAGATCGACGGATTGTGGGACGCTCTTAAAACCCCAGGCGAACTGGAAAGGGAACTGCGCCGTCAGGTCGCGACCGTGGCGGCGACGCTCGATCTCGATCCGATGCGCGTATTTCCGGTGTCGGCGCAAAAAGGCCTGGTGGCGAAAGTGCAGCGCGATGAGACGCTGCTGCAGGCAAGCCGGCTACCGTTGCTTGAAGAGGCGTTGATCGAGCTTCTGGTGCCCGCCAAGCAGAAAATCGTTCGCGACCAAACCGTGGCGGGTGTCGAACGGGTAGCGGGCGAGCTGCGCCAGACGCTGAACGCGCGCGAGCGCAATGTCATCGAGCAGTTGTACGAGCTGCGCTCGTTGCAGGGCAAGAATCACAGCTCGATCGAGCGCATGACGCAACGCGCGTTGTCCGAACAGCGCGAGTTCGAAGAAATCGTGCGCCGCATCGTCGCGGCACGATTGGTGCTGTCAAAGCTGTCCGAACAATTGCTCTCGGGCATGCGGGTCAGTGCATTGCGCGACCAGGTGGTGGCAACGCGTGACCGCATGAAGAAGAGCAAGCTGTCGCCCCAATTGTCGGTCGCGGTCAAGGATTACTTTGCGATGCTGCGCGACATGTTCCGGACGGCCAATGCGCGCACGCTCGAAATCGAGCAGATGATCCTTGGCGTGCAGCGGCGCTTTGCCGAGGATCTGGGGTGGAGCCTGTCGCCGCCGATGTCTTTTTCGCTTGATACCTACATTGCCGACCTGGAGCGCGCCGAGCACGCGTACAAATCGCAGTTTGGGGTGCTGGCCGTGCTGACCACCGAAAAGTGGCGGCTAATGGAGCGCTTCTTCGACACCGTTGTGTCGAAATCGCGCGACGTATTCGCCGCCGGCGAGCGCGACACCGAGGCGTGGGTCAAGTCGCTGCTGCCGCCGATCGAAACGCAGGTGCGCGAGCAACGCAGCCAGCTCAAAAAACGTGCTGAATCGGCATCGAAGATTCGCGATGCGCAGGGCTCGCTCGATGAGCGTATTGCCGAGCTGGAAGAAGCACTGGAAGATGCGCAGAGCAAGCTCGCCGTGCTGAAGCGGTTGACCGATCGCATCCATCAGGCGGGCGCGCGTGCGCAGGTCGAAGAAAATTTTGACGAAGAGGCACTTGCCGCCTAGGCAAGTAGCGAGCGAGCCGGACAGGCATCGTTGAATTTCGCCGAGCGCGTCATCGAGTGGCAGCAAGCGCACGGCCGGCACGATCTGCCGTGGCAGCGCACACGCGATCCGTACCGTATCTGGCTATCGGAAGTGATGCTGCAGCAGACGCAGGTCGCGACCGTGACTGCCTACTACGAACGCTTCGTCGAATGCTTTGACGATGTCCAAGCGCTGGCAATGGCGCCGATCGAATCAGTGATGGAGCGCTGGGCCGGGCTCGGCTACTACTCACGAGCGCGCAATCTGCACCGTTGCGCACAACAAATTGTCGACCACCACGGCGGCGATTTTCCACGCAGCGTCGATGCCCTTGCGCGGTTGCCCGGCATCGGTCGCACCACGGCAGCGGCGATCGCTGCGCTGGCGTTCGGCCAGCGGGCCGCCATTCTCGATGGCAATGTAAAGCGCGTGCTCGCACGGCACATGGGCGTCGAGGGCTATCCGGGCAACCCTGCTGTTGAGCGCGACCTGTGGCAGCACGCCGATGCGTTGTTACCCGCCGTTGGCATCGAGGCCTACACGCAGGGACTGATGGACCTCGGCGCCACTGTTTGCACACGCACTCACCCAATGTGCGACGAGTGCCCGGTCAATCGAACTTGCATCGCGCGGCGCGAACACGCAGTGGATCGGCTTCCGGCGCCGCGGCCGGTCAGATCAAAGCCAGTGCGAGCAGCCATCGTGCTCGTGCTGCGCGATGAAAGCGACGCGGTGCTGCTGGAACCGCGCCCGCCGGCTGGCATCTGGGGAGGCCTTCTAAGCCTGCCGGAGTTCGATGCAGAAGCCACGCGCGAGGTAGTCGCAGCGCAAACGCGCGCACGCTACGGTTTGCATATCGCTATTAACGAAGTACTGCGCGAGGTGCGGCACGAGTTCACTCACTACACGTACCTGATGCGACCCTATGTCGCGCAAGTGATCTGCGCCTCAGCCGTTGCCGACTCATCGCTGCGCCGGATAACCGAACATGAATTCCAAAGCGCAGCGCTGCCCACGCCAATCCGTCGACTATTGATGCAGCTGGCGAATTCGTCGCTTCCGCTCCTCGCATGACCCCGCTACTTAAGCACGGAGTGCTGCTTTAGGTAGGTATGAACTATTTCAAGGCGCGTAGCGGCGTCGGTGAGCTCCATTAGCTTCTGTTTTGCCTTCAGTGGAACTGGCAGCACCTCACACAGACGATTTGAAACCCACGCCGACGATTCCATTTGAAAAGGCCGTTCGAATGGTAGCTGCTCGCCTACAGGACTGGCGACGTCAGCCTCGCCGGTGCGACGCTTCTCGGCCAGTTGCGCACTCATGTCTTCGATGATGCGCGTTAAAAGATCGACGCACGGCCGGTGCTCGGCGGGGATTGGTTGATCATCGTCGGCTTCGATCAAATCGATCTCGCCGACGATCAACCCGTTTGCCTGCGTTGCGCTCGATAACAACTGAAAGCGATCGCCTCCAATGGTGCGAATCTGCAGCAGCCCAAGCTGTTGCATGTCCCATTCGGTGATGCGGGCCAGGCACCCTACGTCAGCGGGCGTCGCTCCATTGGAGCCCGTACTCTTGCCGTTGCCGACCATGCAAACGCCGAACGACGTTCCATTGCGCATGCAATCGCGCACCATGTCCATGTAGCGCGCCTCAAACACTCGAAGCGGAAGGACTCCCTGCGGGAACAGCACGGTGGACAGTGGAAACAGCGCCACGCGGGTAAGTGTTTCAGCCGACATCCGCTGGTTCTTCAGGACGCCAGTGGCGCGATGCCGCGATGTCGCACCAGTATCGATTCGCGGCTTGCGAAGCCTTTTGCAAGCTGCTCAACGATGTAGACCGACCGATGGCGCCCGCCGGTGCAGCCGATCGCAACTGTGACGTAATGGCGATTCTCGGCAACGTAACTCGGCAGCCATTTTTCGATGAACGTGGCGATGTCGTTGATCATGTCGTGCACTTGCGGCGCGGCGCGCAGGAACGCAGCAACCGCGTCGTCGCGTCCGGTCAGAGGCCGCAGTTGAAGGTCATAGTGAGGGTTGGGCAAGTTTCGTACGTCGAACACGAGGTCGGCTGCGACTGGGATGCCGTCCTTGAAGGCAAACGATTCGAACGACAACGTCAAATTGGCGCGCGGCGAGTCAATGAACTGACGCACCCAGTGGCGCAGCAGATTGGGATGCAGCGCGCTGGTATCGATTGAATGGCCGATTTCGGCCAGTGGCGCGAGCAATTCGCGTTCCAGTGCGATTGCCTCCGTCACCGTGCTGACGCCGCCGCGCTCCAGATCCCGCGTTGCCATCGGGTGCCGCCGGCGCGTTTCCGAAAACCGCTGCACCAGGGCCGCGTCCGATGCGGTCAGAAACAGCACCCGCACATCGTGACCCAAGCTGCGCAGGCTCGAAATTTTCATCGGCACATCAGCAAGCGTTGCTTCACTGCGCGCATCGACCGACACGGCCACGTCGCGGTGTCCGGTGTCGTCAAGATACGAGCACAACTCGAGCAGGAACTGCGGCGGCAGGTTGTCGACGCAGTAGTAGCCGGCGTCTTCCAACAAGCGGATCGCCACCGACTTGCCGGAGCCGGACAATCCGGTGACGAGGACGATGCGCATTTGGGCTTCGCTGGGGAGGACGCGGCGATTGTTGCATGCGTGGCGTCCGGTGAGATTTGATATTGACCGCTGAGGAGCTGATGTTCAAGAAACCGCTTACTCGATGGCCGGATTTTTCTAGGCCGTGCAGATCAAAAAAACGCCCCGTTAGCGGGGCGTTTCAGTTGCCTGCCTAAAACGCCCGCTAAGCAGACAGGCACTCCGACATAAATTTCTTGCGCGCGTCCCCGGCCATCTTTTTTTCACCGGCCTGCTTGTTGCACGTAGTCATTTTGTCCTGCTGACTCGTCTTCTTTGCCGACAGGCATTCGGACATAAATTTCTTGCGCGCATCGCCCTTCAGATCTTTGGCGCCCGCGTCTTTATTGCACGTCGCCATTTTTCCCTGCTGGGCAGTCATCTTTTCCGGCGCCGCCGTCTTGTCTTGCGCGACCGCAGCGAGCGGTAGAGCGATGCATGCAGCGATTACGAAATGCTTGAGCATGGTTGATCCCCTGTAATTGGCGCCGCTTTTGCAGCGGCGCAGTAATTAAACCACGGACGACGCGTCAGTTCTACCCGCTCATCTGCTGTTGCTGGCGATTTAGAAAGTCGCGCATCGTGTCGATTCCGCGCAATTGCAAAATGGTGTTGCGCACTGCGGCTTCCGTCAGCACTGCGAGGTTGCGACCGGAGGCGACTGGTATCAGCAACTTGCGAACCGGTAAGCCAAGGACGTCTTCGGATTGCCCTTCGAGCGGCAGCCGTTCGAACGTGTCGGCGCCGCCATAGCGTCTCAGCTCGACGATCAACCTGAGCTTCATTTTTCGCCGCACCGCTGTTTCGCCGAATATGGCCTTGATGTCGAGCAATCCCAGGCCGCGCACTTCGAGCAAATTCGCCAGCAGATGTGGGCAGCGGCCTTCGATGGTGTCGGGCGCAACGCGAGAAAAGTCGACGACGTCGTCGGCTACCAGGCCGTGGCCGCGACTGATCAGCTCGAGTCCGAGCTCGCTTTTACCGACGCTCGATTCTCCGGAGATCAACACGCCCATACCGAGTACGTCCATGAACACGCCGTGCATCGTGCAATGCTGGGCCAGCAATTTGGCGAAATAGATGCGAAGCACTTCGATCACGGTGGCGGCAGGCAGCGGCGATCGCAGCATTGGTAGCCCAGTCTGATCGGCCATGATCTGCAGCGCTGCAGGCGGCGCTAGATTCTCGGCGATGATCAATCCGATCGGCCCGCCGGTAGTCAATTCACGAGCGTAATGTTGCCAGCGCGTCGCCTCCATTTCGCTGTAGTAACCAACTTCGGCATGGCCGAGGACATGCAGTCGAGCAGGGTGAATCGGATTCAGAAAGCCGACCAGATCGGGACTTGCCAGGCCCGCGGTGACGGGCGTAATCAACGGCTTGCTCGCAGCGGAAATTCCCGCCACCCATTCAAGTTTCAGCGCTTCTCGGTTTTCATCCAGTAGCGATTGAAACGTCGGCATGATGCGAGGCTACGCCAGCTGATCAAACGACGCCAGGCCGCACTCGGCTATCAGGCAGCGGGACGGATTGATTCCCAGCTCGACAATGCCGCGTGCACCATCGTGGCGTCGGTCGCTGACATTAGAGCTTCGCGAAACGGTTTGTCGGAGAGCATCTGCGTCAACTCCGAAAGAATATCGAGGTGTTGCTGCGATGCCTGCTCGGGCACCAGCAAGAAAAACATCAGTGATACGGGCTGGCCGTCGGGCGCGTCGAATTGGATCGGTTCGGCCACCCTAACGAATGCCGCAATCGCTTCCTTCATGCCTTTGATACGGCCATGCGGAATTGCAACGCCTTGGCCGAGACCAGTGGAGCCAAGCCGTTCGCGTGCGAACAAGCTGTCGAATACCTTTGAATGCGCTACCGCCTGATTATTTTCAAACAGCAGGCCGGCCTGCTCAAACGCGCGCTTCTTGCTTGAAGCGGGTAGGTCGAGCAGTACATTGGAGACAGGCAGGATGCGAGAAATAAGGTTCATGGGAAAGGGCGGAAAGACGAGACGAGGCTCGATGTTGCAAAGCGTAGAGGCTTCAAACGGCGACGATCAGGCGGGAAGAAACGAGTTCTGCTTCCTTTTTAACTTGGCTGTGTAGGGCGCCCGTCGATAGAAAGGCGCGGATGCTACACCGTCGTCAAGGCTTCTTCGGTTAGTAACCAAACGCACGAGCTACTGCGATTGTTGACCCGCGGCCTGATGTTTTAGCGAGTCGGCGTGATGGTCCTTGACCTTGTCCTTGTGGCGAATGACCTGCCGGTCGAGCTTGTCGACCAGAGTGTCGATCGCGGCGTACATGTCGTCTTCGATTGCTTCTACATGAATGCTGTTGCCACGCACGTGCAGTGTGATTTCAGCACGGTGGCGCACTTTTTCGACGGTTAACTGCACGCTGGCATCGATCACCTGATCAAAGTGCCGCTCGATGCGGGTGAGCTTGCCGGCGATGTGATTGCGCAGCGCTGCCGAGACTTCCATGTGGTTACCGTGAATCGTAAGGTTCATGCAATCCCCCGCTCATGAGTTCAACACGTGATTTCGATGCGTGACTTCGATACGTGAGTGCGACACTACAACGTCTTGCGCAGCGCTACGGACGGAATCTTCATTGCTTCGCGGTATTTTGCGACTGTGCGACGTGCGACAACAATGCCTTGTTCGCCCAGCAGTTCTGCGAGCTTGCTGTCCGAAAATGGAATGCGAATATCCTCAGCTCCAATCAGCTGCTTGATCAGTGCGCGGATCGCGGTGGATGACGCGGCACCCCCGGTTTCGGTTGCCACGTGACTGCCGAAAAAGTATTTGAGCTCAAAAATGCCGAACGGCGTTGCCATGTACTTGTGGGCGGTGACCCGGGAAATGGTCGATTCGTGGAGCTCGACAGTGTCTGCAATCTCGCGCAGGACCAACGGCCGCATCGCAATCGCACCGTGCGTGAAGAAGTTGTGCTGGCGATCGACAATCGCCTGCGATACTCGCAATATTGTCTCGAACCGCTGCTGAATGTTGCGGATCAACCAGCGCGCTTCCTGCACGCGGGTAGTCCATTTGCCGCGTTCGGCAGGGTCTGCTCCGAGCCGGGTTCTGTCCTTCTTCAGCACGTCGGCAAACGACTGGTTCACCCTCAAGCGGGGCATCACGTCCGGATTAAGCAACGCCGTCCAGCGATTTTTTACTTTGCGCACGAACACGTCGGCCACGATGTAGTCCGCACGATTATCGGCAAACGCTGTACCCGGACGCGGGTTCAAGGTGCGAATCAGCCGGTGCGCAGCGCGCAATTCTTCATCGCTGCAGGCTAACGCTTTGCGCAACTTCGAGAACTCCCGCGCGGCCAGAAGTTGCAGGTGCTCTTGAACGATGCGGCGCGCCAGTGTGAAGATGGCCGCTGCAATATCGTGCCCATTTTTTGCAGGCGAGCGGGCTGATGCTCGTTCGAGCGCTTGCAGTTGCAGCAGCAGACATTCGGCAGCGTCGCGAGCGCCTACGCCGGTGGGCTCGAGGCTTTGCAGCAGGCGCAGCGCGGTCAGCAGTTCCTCCGGTTCGACGGTTGCTTCAGGCGGGCACATCGCGTGCAGTTCATCGAGTGTTGGATGCAGGTAGCCGTCGTCATCAAGCGCTTCGACCAGAAATTCGACCAGCGCACGATCTCGCGGCGACGCCTGGCACGCGATCTGCGCCCGCAAATGCTCGCGCAATGACAGCGTGGTGCCGGCCCAGTTGAGCGGGCTGCTGTCGTCCTCATCGGCGGCATCGCTGGTGCCACGCCACTCGATCAACGAATTGCCGTCCAACGGGCCATCTTGTCGATCGCCAGCGTCCGCTGGCGCGGGAGCGTCATGCCCGTTCAATAACTCGGGCGTCGCCACCGGCACATCGACTGCAATCGAACCGTCTGGTTTTACCCGCATTGCAAGGGCTTGCGGATCGTCGTCGCGCTCGAGCAGCGGGTTATCCGCCAACGCCTGGTCAAGCTCCTGATTAAGTTCGAGCGTCGACAGCTGCAGTAATCGGATCGACTGCTGCAACTGCGGTGTCAGCGCCAGATGCTGCGACAGCCTGAGCTGAAGACTGGGTTTCATACCTTGCGTCGCTCGTGTACGCGAGCCTTCGGCTCGCACTTGCACTCGCGACGACTAGTCAGGCGCGCGGGCTTTGGGCGGCCGGGCGCTCGCGCGCGGAACAAAAGCAAGCAAATGACAACGCTCGGCATGCTCCACATGGTCGCAGCTACATCCGAAAGTGTTCGCCCAAATAGACCCGTCGAACGGTTTCGTTGCCGACGATCTCTTCGGGCCGACCGGCGGCCAGGACAACGCCTTCGTTAATGATGTAAGCGTGGTCACAAATACCAAGCGTCTCGCGCACGTTATGGTCGGTCATCAGCACGCCGATGCCGCGCTCTTTTAGAAATCGAACAATGCGTTGAATTTCGAGCACTGCGATCGGATCGACGCCTGCAAAGGGTTCGTCGAGCAAGATAAAGCGCGGTCGCGAGGCCAGCGCGCGCGCTATTTCGACACGGCGCCGCTCACCACCGGAAAGCGAGAGTGCCGTATTGGTACGCAGATGAGCGATCTGCAGGTCGCCGAGCAAACCATCAAGGCGCTCCGAAATCTCCGATCGACGCAGCGGCCGGTTGTTTTGATCGACCTGCAGTTCCAACACCGCCCGAACGTTTTCTTCCACCGTCATCTTGCGAAACACCGACGCTTCTTGCGGCAGGTAAGAAATTCCCATACGCGCGCGACGGTGGATCGGCAGATGTGAAATCGATACGCCATTTAAGGCAATCTGACCGTCGTCATGCGGCACCAATCCAACCACCATGTAAAAACACGTGGTCTTTCCCGCGCCGTTCGGTCCCAGCAGCCCCACAACTTCGCCGCTTTTCACGCTCAGCGAAACGTCTTTGACGACGGTGCGACTGCCGTAACGCTTCTGCAGATTTTCAACCACCAGCGTGTTGCGCTCAATCGATGATGCCTGCATCACGATTGGTTCGACCAGATCTGCCTCCATGCGGTCGTTGAATTCCTATTGGCGCCGCGGGCTGGCGAGATCGGTTGACGGGGCCAAAATAGCCTTCGATCCGGCTGGCACCGACTCGGCGCGCGGCGCGATCGTGCCGCGCACGCGACCGTCCGGATTGTTCGGATCGGTCGATGGTTTGCCGCCGGAAACAAAATATTTTGAATTGCGCTGATCATAGGTAATTGCATCGCCGCGCAATTCGTCGCGCTGCACTTCGTTTTCGAGCAATCGAACGCGCGCACGTGTAGTCAGCTTGACGCTATCTTCACGTTCATCGTATTCGATACGCTCGGCATAGCCCTCGACGAACTCTTCGAGCCCAGGTTTACTGCTGTCGCGACGTTGACGAAACGTTGCCAGCTTTCCCGGTGCCGCGACGATGACGCCATACTGATAGCCCTCGGGGTCTTTGCGCACCTGGACTCGCTCGCCGGCCGCGCGCATAGTTCCCTTCGACAACATGACGTTGCCGACCAGTACGCACACTTGCTTCAGGTCGTCGCACTCGCCGCTGTCTGCTTCGTAGTTCAGAGGCTTGGAGCGGTCGGCCTTTTCGGCGACCGCGGGTGAGACCGCGACTGCAAACAGCAGGGCCGATATCCAGTTTTTCATTGCGCTGCCTCAATCGGTGGTGCGGTCGCCGCAATCGTGCCGCGCACCTTCGAGCGAAACTTGACGGTGCGCTCGACGTTGTCGTAATCCATCCCGATCGAGCGCACCACCGAGTCACCGCGCTCGACTTCCACTGCGGCGTCGGTTGAATACTGATCCAGGTCGGGCACCGCAATCAGGCGCTGAGTGCGAAGGCGCATCGGCGGCGCTCCATCCTTACCCGGCGCGCGAGTAATTACCACGTCGCCGCTTAACAGCACGCGCTCACCGCCGCCTTCGACCAATGCACTTTTCGAACGCGCCTCGAGCAGCGGCTGGCCCGGCCGCAGGCTGATCAGTCGCGGTTGCACCAGCTCGGAGCGATCATCGGCGGCGAAATGCGCCAGCTCGCCAGCGTGTAGCCGATTGGTTGCGCGCCCGGTGTCGTCGAACTGGGTGAGCGTGACACCTTTGGCGACGAAGTCGGGGCCCTCGCGTGACACCGGACTCGATATTTTTTTCAAGCGTGCCGACTGCGAATACCAGTAGCTCACGCCGGCCAGAGACGCAAGCAGCAGTATTGCGACGAACGCCGTGATCCGATCCTTCATGCGAGCCTTTCCGAGGCATCGGGATCAACACCCTTCGCGCGCAGGATGAACTCGGCGAGTCCCCGCACCGCGCCGTGGCCGCCATTTTGTGCAGTGATCCAATGGGCCGCCTCCTGCGCTGCGGCGCAGCCATCGGCAACGGTGACGGCAAACCCGGCGGCGCGCATTGCCGGCAGGTCGAGCAGATCGTCGCCGATATAGCCGCTTTGGTCGGCGGCGATCGCTGTGTCAGCGAGCAATGTTGCAAACGCACTGGCCTTGTCCGACCGGCCCTGCAGCACACGCACGACTCCGAGCTCGCGCGCGCGTGCCGCAACGATGTCGGAACTGCGCGCCGACAACCAGGCGACCTCGACGCCGTTTGCCATCAGCATCTTAATGCCGTGCCCGTCGCGCACGTTGAACACCTTGATTGTTTCGCCCTGCGCTGCGAAGTAAAGTCGCCCGTCGGTCAGCACGCCGTCGACGTCGAACACCATTAGACGCACGCGTGCAGCGCGCTGCTCGGCTGTCACGGAGCTTTCGATACCAGACTTCATCTGATGAGCGCCTAGATGACCTTCGCCGCCAGCAAATCGGGCATGCTCAGTGCGCCGACTAATTTGCCGTTGTCAACCGCCAGCAATACGTTCTTGCGGCTGGCATCCATCGTCTGCGCTGCTTCTGCCGCCAGCACTCCGGGTGAGATCGTCAGCGGATCGCGCGTCATCACTTCAGCGACCTGAACGTTACGCACGTCGCCGATTTTTTCGAGCAGGCGCCTCAGATCACCGTCGGTAAAAATGCCACTGAGCAAGCCCCGCTTGTCGACGATTGCGGTCACGCCGATTTGCTTGCGCGTGATCTCGTGCAAGGCGTCCATTACGGTCGCGTCGGGGCCGACGATCGGAATGCGGTCATCGGTGCGCATCACGTCGCGCACATAAGTCAAAAGCTTCCTGCCCAGCGCGCCGCCAGGGTGCGCGCGTGCAAAATCCTCGGGCCCGAATCCGCGCGCATCGAGGCACGCAATCGCCAGCGCGTCACCCATCGCCATCATCGCCGTGGTTGATGATGTGGGCGCAAGATTGAGCGGACACGCCTCCCTTGCAACACGGACGTCGATATGCACGTCGGCCAGCTTTGCCAACGCCGACAGCGCGTTACCCGTAAACGCGATCAGCGGCGTGCCCAGGCGTTTTGCGATTGGCAACATCGTCAGCAATTCATCTCCTTCGCCTGAGTACGATAGGGCCAGCAAAACGTCTCCCTGCGTAATCATTCCAAGATCGCCATGAGCAGCTTCGGCCGCGTGCAAGAACAGTGACGGTGTACCGGTCGATGCCAGCGTAGCCGCGATCTTGCGCGCAATGTGCCCCGTCTTGCCGACGCCGCTGACGACGACGCGGCCCTTGCACGCCAGTAAAAGATCGACTGCCTTGGAGAACGCATGATCGATGCGATCAGCCAGTGCGGTGATCGCCTGCGCTTCGATGTGCAGAACCTCGCGCGCCAGCGCAAGCGCGCCCGGGGTCGCAACAAGGCTCAATTCACTCATAAAAATTCGATCGTCCAAGGCCGGCGATAATACACCGCCACTTTCTTCTGGCACGGGTCTTGCTCTAGGCGCGCTGCGCCGGAGCGGGGAGTTTTCTGCAACCGCAATGTGTTGACGGACGTCCTGCCGCCGCATCCATGACATCAGGTCTCGAGTTCGCACTGTTGCTGCTTGCGTGCGCCGTCGTCGGTGTCGTCGCGTTTCGTCTGTTGCATCTGCCGCCGTTGCTCGCGTATCTCGCGGTCGGCATTTTGATCGGCCCCCACGCACTGGCATTGCTGCCCGATAGCGCGGACACGCGCTATCTCGCGGAGTTCGGCGTCGTCTTCCTGATGTTCTCGATCGGCCTCGAGTTTTCGTTGCCCAAATTGCGAGCGATGCGGCGCACCGTGTGGGGGCTCGGTGGTGCGCAGGTGGTGCTGACGGTTGTGGTGACTCTGCTGACGGGATGGGCAATCGGCCGCTATTTCAATGTAGGGCTGGTCGGTGCGTTTGCGCTCGGCGGCGCACTTGCCATGTCATCGACCGCTATCGTGATGAAGACGCTGGCCGAGCGCGCGCAACTCGATAGCGAGCACGGCAAGCGCATCGTTGGCGTGCTGTTGTTTCAGGACCTCGCCGTCGTTCCGCTGCTGGTCATAGTGCCGGCGCTTGGAGCCGAAGCTGGCGGGCTCGCGCAAACCCTGGTCATCGCGCTGTTAAAGGCCGCGGTCCTGCTGGCGCTGCTTCTCGCCGGAGGGCAGCGCGCGATGCGCTGGTGGTTCCACCTCGTCGCGCAACGCAGATCGCAGGAGCTTTTCACGCTCAACCTGCTGTTCGTAACGCTGGGGCTGGCGTGGCTGACCGAGATCGCCGGGTTGTCGCTGGCGCTCGGCGCGTTCGTGGCTGGCATGCTGATTTCTGAAACTGAATTCAAGCATCGCGTCGAAGAAGACATCAAGCCGTTTCGCGACGTGCTGCTGGGGCTGTTCTTTGTCACGATCGGAATGCTTCTCAACGTGCAAGTTGTACTCGACAACCTGGGCTGGGTATTGCTGGCGTTGGTCGTGCCGGTGTCGTTCAAGTTCACCATGATCTTCGCGCTGGCGCGCGTCTTCGGCGCACCTGCGGGCACTGCGATCCGCGCTGCGCTCGCACTGGCCACGGCCGGCGAGTTTGGATTTGTATTGCTCGGTCAGGCGGGCGGCCTGGGCCTGATCGACGATCTGGTGCTGCAGATCGTGCTGGCAGCGATGCTGCTTTCGATGCTGGCCGCGCCGCTGTTGCTGCAGTATTCCGATCGCATCGTGGTGCGGCTGGTCGCATCGGAATGGCTGCTCAAGTCGGTGCAGATCGCCAGCATCGCTCAGCGCGCGATCGCGGTCGACAAACACGTGGTGATTTGCGGCTTCGGCCGCAGCGGACAGCATCTGGCCAAAATGCTCGAGCAGGAAAACATTGCGTTTGTAGCGCTCGATCTCGACGTGGATCTGGTGCGAGAAGCCGCCGGCGCTGGAGAATCGGTCGTCTACGGCGACGCGGGGCGCCGCGAAGCGCTTGTCGCGGCGGGCATAACGCGCGCTGCAGCCTTGGTCATTACGTACGCCGATACACATTCCGCATTGAAGGTGCTGAATCACATGCACGAATTGGCGCCGACGTTGCCTGTCATTGTGCGAACACAAGATGATCATGATCTTGACCGGCTGACGCGCGCGGGCGCGACCGAGGTCGTTCCTGAAATCCTCGAGGGCAGTTTGATGCTCGGCTCGCACGCGTTAGTACTGCTCGGGGTGCCGCTGGCGCGCGTTGTCAGGCGCGTGCGTGAGGCTCGTGATCAGCGCTATCGAATGTTGCGCGGGCACTTCCACAGCAGCATCGGAGACGACGACGATGCGATCGACGATGATGCGCACGAGCGGTTGCATTCGG
>JACCZX010000118.1 GCA_013695705.1 Burkholderiaceae bacterium
CGGCGCGTGATGTGCACAACGTGGCAGGAATGCGAGAGCGGATTTCACACGAGCCGCTCGGCGTGATCGCCAATGTTTCCGCGTGGAACTATCCGTACTTCGTTGGAGGAAACGTGTTCGCGCCCGCACTGCTGACAGGCAATGCGGTCTTGTACAAACCTTCGGAGTTGGCTGCGCTAACCGGATTGCAGATCGGCAAGCGGCTGCACGAGAGCGGCGTTCCTACCGACGTCTTTTCAGTAGTGATCGGCGGCGGCACCGCCGGCGCCGAACTGATCAAGCAACCAGTCGACGGTGTTTTCTTCACCGGCTCGTATGCGACCGGACAGCGCATCGCGCGCGAGATCGGTCCGCGCATGGTGAAGCTGCAACTCGAGCTTGGCGGCAAGGATCCGATCTACGTGCGCGAAGATGTCGACGTCGCCAGCGCCGCAGCGTCGCTTGCCGACGGTGCCATGTACAACGCCGGGCAGAGCTGCTGCTCGGTGGAACGCATCTACGTGCAGCAAACGATTTACGAAGATTTCGTTACCGCGTTCGTCAAGGAGGTCGAAGGCTTCAAGATCGGCGCACCGGCGTCTGAGGCAACCTACATCGGTCCGATCACGCGCGCACCGCAGATTGACGTGCTTGAACAGCAAGTCGCCGACGCCGTCGGCAAGGGCGCGAAGCTTCTCCTTGGCGGCGCTCGCCTTCAACAGCCCGGCAACTGGTTCCCGCCGACGGTGCTCTCGCATGTCAATCACTCGATGGAAGTGATGCGTGAAGAAAGTTTTGGTCCGATCATCGGCATTCAGAAAGTCGCCAATGATGATGAAGCCGTGCGATTGATGAATGACACCAAGTACGGGCTGACGGCGGGCGTCTACACGACTGACGAGCAATGCGCCAATGTAATACTGGCCCAACTGCGCGCGGGCTCGGTCTACTGGAACTGTTGCGACCGCGTCAGTCCGCGCTTGCCATGGAGCGGCGTCGGGCAGTCAGGAATCGGCTTGACGCTTTCGACCTATGGTATCGAGACATTCACTAGGCCGAAGGCATGGCACCTGCGGAAAATGTGAGCGCGTTCAACTCCGCGCACCCGACGCTGCCCACGCCGTAACCCGAAGCGCCGGGCGGACTTGCGCCGCCGCCCGCCCCGAAGATGTCTTAGACCGCCTGCAGAAATGTGCGCTCCTCGCGCATAATCAGCCGCTTATCTTGCGCGAATGCGAAGTTCGAGCGGCCTTCAGGATCGGACTTCAGCCTGGCACGATAGGCTTCATAGGCTGCCAGGCTTTCGAACGCAATCAAACCCCACGCCACATTGTTTGTACCTTCGTACGGCAGAAAGTAGCCGAGCAGGTCCCCGCCGCAGCGCGGAATGATGCGACTCCAGTGATCGGCGTACTCCTTGAACGCATCGCGCTGAAACGGGTCGATCTCGTAGCGGATAAAGCAGGTGACCTTCATGTCGTTCTCGCTGAATGTAAGAAACGACAATAGCGCCTTGCCGCGCCGCAATGGTTCGACTACGATCGAACCGTGAAAGACGGTCCCAGCATCGTTCGCATCGCCGCTCTGATCGGCGATCACGCCCGTGCCGAGATCCTGACGGCACTGGTGGCAGGCGAAGCGCTGACCGCGACCGAGCTCGCAGAGGTCGCTAATTTGACCAAGCAGACGATCAGCTCGCATCTCGCCAAACTGCTTGATGCACGATTGATCGTCGTCGAGAGTCAGGGGCGACACCGCTACTTTCGACTCGCGGACCGCGACGTGGCACATTTACTTGAAAGTCTGATGGGAGTGGCATTTCGAACCGGCGCTGTGCGGGTTCGCTCCAGCCCGCGTGAGCCTGCGTTGAGAAAAGCTCGCGTTTGCTATGACCATCTTGCCGGCGAATTGGGCGTACTTGCTTTCGACAGTCTCGAGCAGCGTCGCTACGTGCGACGAGGCGCAGATGGGCTGACTTTTACTCAAGCCGGAAAACGGTTTTTGAACGAGATTGGAGTCGACGTCGCAACACTGGCCGTGCAACGCCGTCGCCTGTCGCACGCCTGCCTCGATTGGAGCGTGCGTCGTCACCATCTGGCAGGTGCCACCGGTGCGGCGCTGTTGGACCAATGTTTTGAAACCGGTTGGGCGCAACGCGTCAAGAATTCACGCGTTGTGATTTTTTCGCCGGCCGGTGAGCGTGCATTCAGACAACGATTTCGCATGACAGACCACTCACCTTGAATTCCCAGAGCCTGAGTGCGGCGTCCTCTCCTCCCGATGCTGCACGCATTGTCATTATCGGCGGCGGCATCATGGGATGTTCGGTCGCGTATCACCTGAGCGCGCTTGGAGAGAAAGACGTTGTGCTGCTCGAGCAGGGGAGATTGACCTCGGGCACCACCTGGCACGCCGCCGGGCTGGTCGGACAGTTGCGCGCGCACGAAAGCATGACGCGCCTGATCCGCTACTCCACCGAGCTGTACGCGAAGCTCGAGGAAGAAACTGGGCTCGCGACCGGCTGGAAGCAATGCGGCTCGCTCGCGGTCGCGCGTACGGCGGACCGGATGATCCAACTCAGGCGCACGGCGGCGGCGGCGCGCGCGCACGGTGTCGCGTGCGAGGTCATCTCGCCCGCGGAAGCGGGCGAGCGTTATCCGATCATGGCGACGCACGATCTGCAGGGTGCAGTCTGGCTGCCCGGCGACGGCAAGGCGAATCCGACTGATCTGACGCTTGCACTCGCGAAGGGCGCGCGCAATCGAGGCGTGAAAATTTTCGAAAACGTGCGCGTGGACGGCATGAACGTTCTTTCGCCATCGCGTGCGAAGCGCGTCAACAGCCTGGCCTGGCGCAGCAAGCCCGGTGAGCGAGGAGTCATTCGCGCCGAGATCGTCGTCCTGTGCGGTGGCCAGTGGTCGCGCGAGGTCGCGCGCCTAGCCGACGTTTCAGTGCCGCTATTTTCCTGCGAGCACTTTTACATCGTCACCGATCGAATTGAAGGTGTGCATCGTGAGCTGCCGGTGCTGCGCGATCCCGACGGCTACATCTACTTCAAGGAAGAAGTCGGCGGGCTTTTGATGGGCGGCTTCGAACCGAACGCGACACCATGGCTGCAAAGCGCACGGCATCGCGGAGGCATTCCAGAGAACTTTGAGTTTCAACTGCTGCCCGATAATTGGGACGCGTTTCAAATCCTGCTTGAAAACGCCATGATCCGCGTGCCGGCGCTCGAAACCGCGCAGGTCAAGCAGTTCTACAACGGGCCGGAGTCGTTCACCGCAGACAACAACTTCATACTCGGCCCGGCTCCCTCCTTCGAAAACTTCTACGTTGGATGCGGCTTCAATTCGATGGGCATCGCATCGGCTGGCGGCGCCGGCAAAGCGCTCGCCGAATGGATCGTGCAAGGCGAGCCGACCCTGGATCTCTGGCCCGTCGATATTCGCCGCTTCGGTAGCTTCAATGCAAATGAGAACTGGCTGCCCGATCGCATCAGTGAAGTGCTCGGTATGCACTACAAGATGCCGTGGCCAAATCGCGAGCTTGAAAGCGCGCGGCCGTTCAGGCGCTCGCCGCTGTATTCGCTGCTGCACGACGCCAGCGCGTGCTTCGGATCGAAAATGGGATGGGAACGCGCGAATTTCTTTGCACCGTCACGCGAGCAGGCGCACATCGACTACTCGTGGGGACATCAAAACTGGCATGCGTGGGTCGCCGAGGAACACCGCGCATGCCGTGAGCGGGTCGCGATATTCGATATGAGCTCGTTTGCAAAGCTGCTGATCAAAGGCCCGGATGCGCAGCGCGCATTGAACTCGATCATCGCCAACGACGCACCGGTCGCGCTGGGAGCTACGGTCTACACAGGCATGCTGAACCTTCGCGGCGGCTACGAGAGCGACTTCACGGTAACCATGGTCAAGCATGACGAATACATGATCGTGACGGGCAGCGCGCAAGCCGTCCGCGATCGCGACGTCATCGAACGCGCGCTCGCCGATCTGCCCGACGCTCCGCGCTGCCAAGTCATTGACATCACATCGATGTATGCGGTCGTAGCGGTAATGGGGCCGCAGTCGCGCGCGCTGCTTCAGGGTGTCTCCACCACCGATTTTTCGCCCGCGAGTTTTCCGTTCGGCGCGTCGCGCGATATCGACGTCGGCTATGCGACCGTGCGTGCAACGCGGCTTACTTACGTAGGTGAGCTCGGTTGGGAGCTCTACGTCCCGGTCGAGTTTGCGGTAGGCGTATACGACGCACTGATGGCGGCGGGCGCCAAGATGGGTGTGGCGAACGCGGGCTACTACGCGATCGACTCATTGCGCCTGGAAAAAGGCTACCGCGCATGGGGTCGCGAGCTATCGCCGGACATCAACCCATACGAAGCCGGCCTTGGATTTGCCGCGAAGTTGAACAAACCAGGCGGTTTCCGCGGGCGCGACGCGCTCGCTGCGATCGACCCGTGCGCGGTCAAGCGCCGCATCGTCTCACTCGTGATCGATGCGCCACACACCAACGTGTGGAGCAACGAATTGATCCTGCGCGACAGCGAGCCGGTTGGATTCATCAGCTCGGCGGCTTTCGGACACACGATTGGCAAGCCAGTGGCGCTCGGCCTGGTGACGCGCACCGACGGCTGGGCCGATCGTGCATGGATCGAAAGCGGTCGATACGAGATCGATCTCGCCGGTGAGCGCTATGCCGCCACTGTCTCTTTGAAAGCGCCTTACGATCCGGATTCGCGGCGAGTAAAAAGCTAGGAGAAGAAATGCTGGTCGGCGTGCCGAAGGAAATCAAGGTCCACGAATATCGCGTCGGCCTCACGCCATCTTCGGTGCGCGAGATGACGATGCACAACCACTCGGTTTTGGTGCAAACCGACGCGGGTGCTGGCATCGGCGCAACCGATGATGATTATCGACGCGCCGGAGCTGAGATCGCGGCAAGTGCGGAAGATGTTTTCACGCGCGCGCAGATGATCGTCAAGGTCAAGGAGCCGCAAGCGATCGAACGGGCAATGTTGCGCGAGGGACAGATTCTGTTTACGTACTTGCACCTCGCGCCCGATCCTGAACAGGCGGCCGATCTGTTGAAGAGCGGCGCCGTCTGCATCGCATACGAGACGGTTACCGCACCCGCGGGCGGCTTGCCGCTGCTGGCGCCGATGTCCGAAGTTGCAGGCCGTCTGTCGGTGCAGGCAGGCGCACGCTGTCTCGAGAAATCCGCTGGCGGCATGGGCATGCTGCTCGGCGGCGTCGCAGGGGTCGCACCGGGCCGGATTGTCATCCTGGGTGCCGGCATGGTCGGTACCAACGCCGCGCAGATGGCGGTCGGTACCGGCGCCGAAGTCATCGTGATCGACATGTCGATCGATGCTTTGCGCCGCATCGATGCGATGCTCGGCGCGCGCGTGATGACGGTTTTTTCCAATCGCGATAACGTCGAGCGCGAAATCCTGCGCGCCGATCTAGTGATCTCCGGCGTGCTGATTCCCGGCGCAGAAGCGCCGAAGCTCGTAACGCGCGCCATGCTGCCGCAAATGAAGCGCGGCTCGGTCATTGTCGACGTTGCGATCGATCAGGGCGGCAGTTGCGAAACGTCGCGCCCAACCACGCACGCCGATCCGACTTATGTCATTGACGGCGTCGTGCATTACATGGTCGCGAACATGCCCGGCGCCGTGCCGCGCACGTCGACCTACGCGCTCAACAATGCGACATTGCCGTTCGCGCTGCAGTTGGCCAACAAAGGCTGGCGCCGCGCGCTGTCCGACAATCCTCACTTGAAAGCAGGACTCAACATCGCTGCCGGCAAAGTCACGTACAAAGCCGTGGCAAAGGCTCTGAACCTGCCGTACACCGCAGCCGACGCCGTGCTTCCGCCTTGAGCGTGCCTTGAGTTTCACGCTTTGAGCCTCGAAATCACGCTAGCGGTGCTGGTCGCCGCGCTGCTTCACGCTTCATGGAACGCAATGATCAAAGGGGGCAGCGACGTGCTGCTCGACACTGCGACCATTGTTGCCTACGCGGGAATGCTGACGTTGCCTCTGCTGTTTATGGTGCCGCTGCCCAACGCTGCCAGCTGGCCATACATTTTCGGCTCGATCCTCGCGCATCTTGCGTACTACTTCCTGATGGTCAACGCATACCGCAGCGGAGATCTGTCGCTGGTGTATCCGCTGATGCGCGGTGTGGCGCCGCTGATTACTGCACTGTTGGGCATCCTATGGTTGCGCGAGCTGCCTGCACCTATCAGTTGGGTCGGAATGCTGCTGATCTCGTTCGGCGTCATCGCACTTGCGCTTCGTCCGGCTGATACACCGGTACTCGCGGGGCATGGCCGCGCAGTGAGCTTCGCGCTGACCAATGCCGCAGTGATTGCAATTTACACAATCATTGACGGCACCGGCGCCCGCCTCGCCGGCAATCCGTGGGCGTACATCGTCTGGCTATTCGTGCTCGATGCAATTCCATTCTCGATTTACATGCTGGTAACGCGAAGGCGCGCGTTTGTGGCCGCGCTGGTCGAGCGTCGCTGGCACGGATTGATCGGCGGGGTTTTATCGGCAGGCGCCTACGCGATATCAGTGTGGGCGATGACCAAGGCGCCGGTCGCACTGGTGGCATCGCTGCGCGAAACATCGGTGCTGTTCGCGACGCTCATCGGCGCGCGGTTGTTGAAAGAGCGGTTAACGCCGCGCCGCTGGGCGGGGGTGGGCGCGGTAGTCATTGGTGTGGTGGCGTTAAAGGCAGCGTAGCGCTAACGACCGACTTGCTAGCGGCGCGCCGTACTGCGGTCCTCCGAATTGTTGGTCTGCGCGTTCGGACACTGGGCAATTGAGTCTGCCCCATTGACTCGATACTAACCGGATGACCCGCGTGCAATGTTTGAAAATTACTGCCTATTGCCTGACGATTCTGACGGCGACGCTGACCGGTTGCACAACCACGCCCAAGCCAACGGAGCCGCCCACACCGTCGTACGTGATAACGGCCCCGGAGGCGACTCCGCTCGGTAAGCAGGTCGCCACACTGCGCCCACGTACTTCAAGCCCTGGTCTATCGGGCATGTTGTTGCTCGGGCAGGGCGTAGAAGCATTTTCGGCCCGCGTCGGACTTGCGCAACGCGCAACGCGCACTCTGGACGTTCAGTACTACGCAATTTTCCCCGACGAAAGCGGCACGCTTTTGCTTGGCGAGTTGATCGATGCCGCACAGCGCGGCGTTCGGGTGCGGTTGCTGATCGATGATTTGTCTGCCTCCGGACAGGGGGTCGATCTCAGGTTGCTGGCGTCCGTGCCCGGCGTCCAGGTACGCGTCTTCAATCCCTTCGCGGCGCGCGGGTTCGGGCCGGCGCGCCTGCTCGAGTTCATCGCTGATGGTGAGCGCCTGAATCGCCGCATGCACAACAAAGCGTGGATCGCGGATAACGTCGGCGCGATTATCGGCGGCCGCAATCTGGGCAACAAGTATTTCAATGGACCGAGCGAAACCAACTTCGCCGATCTCGACGTGCTTACACTGGGTCCGGTAACGCGCGAAATTTCACGCAGCTTCGATCGCTACTGGAACAGCGAATGGGCATTACCCATATCGGCGCCCGCAGCTCCCGAGAAAGACAAAGTGTCCGCGGAACACGCCGAGTTCGCCACTCGTATCGGCCAGATAAAGGCGTCGACCTATGGTGAGTCGCTGAAGAAGGGCGACCCGGTCGCCGATTTGTTCGCGAGTCGGCGCGCCATCGTATGGGCGACCGCACATGCGGTGGTCGACCCGGTGTCTAAGTTCGATGCCGATAAATCCCCGGAGGTCGAAAGCTATGTCTTAACGGAGATCGCAGAACAGTTGCGCGCGACGCGGCAATCGCTGTTAATGGTTTCGCCCTACTTCGTGCCCGGCGAAAGCGGTACCGAGTTGCTGAAAAACCTCGTCGATCGCGGCGTCAGGGTGCGCGTGCTAACCAACTCGCTTAGCGCAACCGATGTGCCGCTGGTGCACGCTGGCTACGCGAAGTATCGGCCCGCGCTCCTCAAACACGGCGTGACGCTCTACGAATTGAAGCCAACTGCTGCTCCGGACATCGGCACCGGTCGCAGAGAAACTTCGCTCGCGCCCGGCAGCGAAGCGAGCCTGCACGCGAAAGCTTTTGTCATCGACCAACGCACGGTGTTGATTGGTTCGATGAACTTCGATCCGCGCTCGGCCTGGTACAACAGTGAACTTGGAATCGTGGTCGAAAGCCCCGAGCTTGCAGCACAGGTAATGCAGGCGTTCGATCGCGTCACGTCGAGCGACCGCGTGTGGAAAGTGGGGCTCGACGAGAACGGCCTGGCCTGGATCTCAACCGACGTCAAGGATGCAAGCACCCTGCGCAGCGAGCCAGCCAGCTTCCGCCGCCGCGTGCAGGTCGAACTGCTTGGGCCGCTTGCGCCTGAGGGCTTCATGTGACACTGGGCAGCAAATAAGCCCGGGAATTTTTCTTGCTGCGAAGTACTACGCAGCCTTGCGCCGAACAACATGAGCACCCTGCTTAATGCCCATCGCTTTCAATGTTTGTTCGACAGCGTTCACCACATTGCGCATCTCATTCGCATCGATTGCCCCAATGCATCCAACTCGGAACGTTTCGACCTGAGTCAGTTTGCCCGGATACAGAATGTAGCCGCGGTCGCGCGTCATTTCGTAGAACGTGTTGAAGTTGTACGACGCATCGGCCGGCGCGTGAAACGTGACGATGATCGGCGCCTGCACGGCCGCTGACAGAAACGGCCGGAAGCCGAGCCTGGCCATGCCGTCGATCAACGTCGCGCAGTTGTTCGAATAGCGCGCGAGCCGCGCGGGCTGGCCTCCTTCTTCCTTGAATTGATCGATCGCAACGCGCAGCGCAGCCACGACGTGCGTCGGCGGCGTGTAGCGCCACTGCGTCGTTCTCTCCATGTAAACATATTGATCGTGCAGATCCATCGCTAGCGAGTGCGCGTTGCCGGCGCGGCTTTCGAGCAGCGCCCTCTTGACGATCACGAAGCCCATCCCGGGCACGCCCTCGTGGCATTTGCCGCTAGCTGCGACGAGCGCATCAAATGGAGTCGCGCTCACGTCGATCGGCAAGGCGGCGAACGAACTCATCGCATCGACAATCAGGCGCTTGCCGTGCGTACGGCACGCCTGCGCGACGCCGGTCAAATCGTTCAGCATGCCGGCACCGGTTTCGCAGTGCACTTGTGCGACGTGCGTGATCGACGGATCAGCGGCAAGTGCAGCATCGACGATCGCGCCGGTACTCGGCTGATCTTCTGCAACCGCAAGGTCGACGACCGCGCGATTCAGGTATTTGCAGATTCGGACGATGCGCGAGCAGTACGCGCCGTTATTGGGCACCAGCACTTTTCCATCGCGCGGCACCAGCGTGCCAATCGCTGCCTCAACCGAAAACGTGCCGCTGCCCTGCAGCGGTACACAGGTGTAGTCGTCGCCGCCGTTGATGATCTCCACCATGTCGCGCCGAATGCTGGCGGTGATCGAGTTGAATGCTGCGTCCCACGATCCCCAGTCGTTGAGCATCGCCTGCTTGGTGCGCAGCGAGGTCGTCAGAGGGCCGGGGGTCAGCAGAATTGGATCATTGCCGCGGATCATCGTTGAGTCTCCCTACGCTTTAACTGTATTGCGCCACCCCTGGGTGCGTCGAATCAACCACGACTCCATGACAAACAGTAAGGCCGTCACGACGCCCGACGTCACCACTATCAACGTGGCCATCGCCGCGGCCGAGCCGATCGCACCTGCTTCATCGAGCTGCAGAATAGAAATCGCGGCCAGCGTTGTTTGCGGGGAATACAGAAATACGACTGCCGAAATGGTCGTCATCGCGTTGACGAAATAGTAGCGGCCGATGTCTAGAATCGACGGCAAGCAAACGGGAACGGTTACGCGCCAGAACGTCTTGTAAAAAGGCACCTTCAGAGATGCAGATACCGATTCGAACTCGCGGTCGATCTGGTTGAGCGCCGTAACCGCGGTCAAATGGCTCGACGAATAGAAGTGAATCAGCGTCGACAAAACGAGAATCGCCATCGTGCCGTACAGAAAATTCAGAGGGTTCGCCGGCGCATTGAAAAACAGGATGTAGCCGATTCCGAGTACCAGTCCGGGCACCGCCATCGGCAGCATCGCCTGCAAGCGAATCAACGGCCGCAGCAACCCGGCGCCGCGTGTCTTTTCGAGCCAGTAGGCGCCTGCGAATGTGATGACCGCGCCTAGCACGCCGCAAATGAGCGCCATCACAAGGCTGTTGCGATACGCGTGGTCGATGCCGGCTTCTTCGAACCCATACGTGTAATGGTTGAACGTCAGCGACAGGTCGTACGGCCAAAACTTGACCACCGAACCGAACGCAGCCATGCCGACCACCGTCAGCAATAAAGTCGACGTCAGCACGACGAACGCGAGGAGTGCCCGATCGCGTCCGCGCGCAGGCTTCGCCTGATACGGCACGCTGCGCGCTGTCAGCAACGCTTGCTGGCGGCGCCGCACCTGATGATCGATGATGAATGCCGCTACGGCTGGCAGCAGTAGCACCAAGCCCACGACTGCACCCATCGAAAAATTCTGTTGCCCGATCACCTGCTTGTAGATATCTACGGCAAGCACGCTGGTATTGCCGCCGATGACTTTCGGCACGCCGAATTCCGACACCGCCATCGTGAACACGACCATGCTGGCAGAGATCAATCCGTACTTTGCGCCGGGCAGCGTGATTGTCATGAACTTGCGGCGCTCGCTGGTGCCAAGCGAATCTGCCGCTTCAAAGAGGCGCGCGTCTGATAGAGCAAGCGCCGCCATCAGGATCATGACGGCGTGCGGGAAAGATGCGAACGTCATTGCCAGCACCATTCCCGGCATGCCGTAGATCGTCTGTAAGCCGAACCATTGCAGCATGAACTTCAGCGCGCCCTGATTTCCAAACAGATAGATGAACGCGATGGCGGCTAACAGCGACGGCGCCAAAATCGGAATCATCGCGACGTTGCGCCAGACTCCCTTGAACGGGATACAACTTCGCTGGATCGCGTAGGCGAATACAAACGCCAGTGGCACTGTTACGAGCGTGGTAAGCAGCGCGAACGTCAGCGTATTCCAGGTAGAGCGCGCAAGTGAGGGCGATTGCACATACTGAACAAAATTAGCCAGCCCGACAAATTCGCCCGACCGACCCTCGAGACTGCGCGCGAACAACATCGCGAGCGGCACCGTCAGGAAAACAAACAGGGCGAGCGCAAGCAATACGATGCCGCCACGCGCCGCCAACGCCTCTCCGGCGAGGGCGAAGCGCGACGGAGCGCCGCCGCTGCGCCCCGGCAGTGCGATCGAACTCACGCTCCTGCCACGCGGTTGGAGAACACCCGCACACGATCGGCCCTCAGCGCGATATCGACGTCTACCCCCTCGCGCACTCCCAGATCGTGAAGTTGATTGAGCGAATACGAAATTATCATTGGCTGGCCCAGCGCCTCGCTTTGCACCTCGGCCAGGCAAAACGTGCCAAGGTAATCGATGCGTGCAATCCGTCCGCGCAGCCGGTTCGGAAGGCTGGCAATATCGCCTTCGACGTGCCGGTCTTCCGGCCTCATGTAAATGCGGACGGCCTCGCCAGCGACATGGCCGTTCACCGGCAGCGTCAGCTCGACGCTACCGACCCGATAACGACCGCCGCCAAGCGACGTCGCGTCCAAAACGTTGACCTTGCCGAGAAAATCAGCGACAAACGGAGTGGCGGCACGCTCGTAGACCTCGCTGGCGGAGCCGATCTGCTCGATCGCGCCATCATTCATCACGACCACTTTATCGGCCATGGAAAGCGCTTCCTCCTGATCGTGAGTGACCATGATCGTGGTTACGCGCAGCCGACGCTGCAATTGCCGGATTTCGCCGCGCAGCCGTTCGCGAACTTTTGCATCAAGCGCAGATAGCGGCTCGTCCAGCAACAGCAAACCGGGCGACGTTGCCAGAGCACGCGCGAGCGCGACGCGCTGTTGCTGGCCCCCCGACATCTGGCTCGGATATTTCGCCCCCGCGTCGGGCAGGCCGACCAGCGACAGCAACTCTGTGACGCGCGCGTTCAGTTCAAGCCGCCCTTTGCGGCGATTGACCAGCCCATATGCAATGTTTTGCGCGATCGTGAGATTCGGAAAAAGAGCATAGGACTGAAACACGATGCCATAGTCTCGCGCGGCCGGCGGTGCATCGGATACGTCAATGCCGTTTTGCAGAATGCGGCCGCGCGTCTGTCGCTCAAGGCCGCCGATGATCCGCAACAACGTTGTCTTGCCGCACCCCGAGGGACCAAGAAAGCAAACGAGCTCGCCAGGCTCGATCGACAGGTCGATCGACTGCAGCGCCACGAAAGCGCCGAAAGCTTTGTGAATACCTTCGAGGCGAACAGCAGCGTTAAAAGTGCTCACAAGTGCTGTGATCTGAACGCCGGGTTGAACGCAAGCAGCGCGTTCGTACCCGACAAGCTATTTCCGCGGGCGACGCCGTCGGAAATCGCATCACTTAGGCGCCGCCTTGGTTCCGTAGCGTTTTTCCCACTCGGTAAGAATTCGATCGCGATTCTTGGCCGCCCACGCAAAATCGTTCTTCACCAGACGCGCAGCGTAGTCCGCCGGCACATTGGGCAGCGGCTTCGACATCGCAGGCACCGCGACGATTGCAAAGTTGTTTGCGTACAGCGCCATTGCCTCATCGGTAATCGACCAATCGACCAGCTTCTGCGCCGCGGCCATGTTCTTGGTCCCCTTATGAATTGCAATCGCTTCCAGATCCCAACCGAGCCCTTCTTTCGGAAACACCAGATCGATCGGAGCGCCACGCGCTTTTTCGCGATTGGCACGATATTCAAACGAGATGCCAACGACGTATTCGCCCGCCGCTGCAGCTGCACACGGACGCGAACCTGAGTGCATATATTGCGCAATGTTTTCGTGCAGGCCGTCCATGAATTTCCAGCCATCGGTTTCGCCCCACATCTGCAGCCAGGCCGAGACATCAAAGAATCCCGTGCCGGATGACGCCGGGTGCGGCATCACAATCTGACCCTTGTAAACCGGCTTGGTCAGATCGCGCCAGGTTTCAGGCTTGGGAATGTTGCGCTTGGCACCTTCCGCAGTGTTGTAGCAAATCGTTGCACCCCAGACGTCCATACCGACCCACGCCGGTGGATTTTTTGAATCCCGATACTGTGCCGATACCCGGCTCAGACCTGCTGGCGCATACGGCACCAGCATCCCCTCGTTGTCGAACACCGCCATGCTGGTCGCGGCCACACCCATCACGACATCCGCTTTTGGATTGGATTTCTCGGCCAAAAGCTTGGCGGTGACGATACCGGTCGAGTCGCGTACCCAGACGATTTCAATGGCCGGGTTCGCTTTCTCAAAACCCTCTTTGTATGCCTTCAACTGATCGGTTTCGAGCGCGGTGTAAACGTTGAGTTGCGTTTTCTGCGCGTAGGTACCGGCGGCGAAAACCGAGAATGCAACAGCCGCAAACACCTTGCCGGCCGGGATGGAAACGAATTTCATCGACTTCTCCTTGTGAGCGCACGACCGGGCAGACTAGATTTGAAGATTGACTGGGTGGTGACACAAACCGCTGTCAGTCTAGGCAGGCTCGATTTTTACTGTCAATTGTTTTCTGCATATTGTCGACAATCTACAATCTGCCCGCTAAACTAGGCCATGGTCGACCGCTCACGCACCAATGGAGTTCAAAGCGCGGCAGTTCCCCTCGCGCCCGAGACAACGCGCGCATCTCCGCCCAGCATCGCGATGCTGCGCTCGGCGTCGCTGTCGAGCGCAGCGCAGCACGAGATTGAACGAATGATTCTGGAAGGCGAGATCAAGGCCGGCGCCAAACTTACCGAAGCCTGGTTGTCCGAGCGCCTGGGAGTTTCCCGGGGGCCGATTCGCGAAGCGTTTCGGATGCTTGAAGACGCCGGCCTGGTGCGGCAGGAAAAAAATCGCGGTGTTTTCGTGCGCGAGATCCCGCTCGAGGAGGCGCTGGAGATCTTCGATCTGCGAGCAGCGATGGACGAGCTGGTCGGCCGGCGACTCGCCGAGACGATCACGGCGGAGCAAATGAAGGCGGTGCGCGGCATTGTTGAGAAAATGGACGTTGCCGCGCGCACGGGCGACGCCGACGCGTATCACGTGCTCAATCTGCACTTCCATGACGCGCTGGTCGAGTACACCGGCAATCGAAAACTGGGTTCGGTTTATCGCAAGCTGGTCAAGGAGCTTGCGCTGTATCGGCGTCGCAACCTGCGCGGTGAATCCGTAATGCCTCATTCCGCCGCCGAGCATCGCGCCATTTTGAAGGCGATCGCGTCGGGCGATGCCGAGCACGCCGGCGGCACGATGTACGACCATGTGATTGAAAGCAAGCACCGCGCGCTGCACGGCAGCGCGGCGAAGCCGAAAACATCGCGTGCTCGGCATGGAAAGAGGGCACGATAATGATCAACGGAAGTGCTGTTGAAGTTAACGGCCGACGCTACGCTGCGCCTAAACAGCCGACGGTTGTGTTTTGCATCGACGGCTGCGAGCCAGATTACATCGCGCAGGCAGTCGCTGGCGGCCACATGCCGCATTTGAAGCGAGTGTTGTCTGACGGCACTGCCCTGCTGGCTGACTGCGTCGTCCCAAGTTTTACCAATCCAAACAATCTTTCCATCGTGACCGGCGCGCCACCATCGGTGCACGGCATCTGCGGCAACACGCTGTTCGACGTCGAGGCGAACGAAGAAGTGCTTATGAACGATCCCAAATGGCTGCGCGCGCCGTCGATCCTCGCAGCGGTGGCCGACATCGGCCAATCGGTTGCGGTGGTGACCGCGAAGGACAAATTGCGCCGGCTGCTGGGGCATAAGCTGCGAGGCATTTGTTTTTCCGCAGAAAAGGCTGACCAAGCCACTCAGCAGGAAAACGGCATCGATGAAGTCGTTTCGCTCGTCGGTATGCCGGTGCCCGACGTGTACAGCGCGGAGCTATCCGAGTTTGTTTTCGCGGCCGGAGTCAAATTAATTCAGAGGCAGCGTCCCGATCTGCTGTACTTGTCGACGACCGATTACGTTCAGCACAAGCACGCTCCCGGCGATGAGCGTGCGAACCGCTTTTACGCGATGTTCGATCGTTACCTGGGCGAGCTGGACACACTCGGTGCCGTGTTCGTGGTCACCGCAGACCACGGCATGAACGCCAAGACGCGGCTCGATGCCAGTCCGAACGTCATCTATCTGCAGGACTTGATCGACGACTGGCTCGGCCGCGAGCGGGCGCGCGTGATCCTGCCGATTACCGATCCGTATGTCGTGCACCACGGCGCGCTCGGATCATTTGCCACGATTTATTTGAACGCAAGCGATGTTGCCGGCGTGATTGAAAAACTGCGCGCGCTGATGGGCGTTGAGGTGGTATTGCCGCGCGCTGAGGCGGCGCATCGTTTCGAGCTGCCGGCCGATCGCATCGGCGACGTTGTCGTTGTCTCGGAGCGCAGCTTCGTGCTCGGCACCAGCCGTAGCCGCCATGATCTATCGCAACTCGAATTGCCGCTGCGCTCGCACGGAGGGATCTCGGAGCAGCGCGTGCCGCTGATCGTCAACCGGCGCATCGAAGGGCTCGATGCGAATCGCCGCTGGCGGAATTTCGACGCATTTGATCTGGCGTTGAATTACGCTCAGTAGATTGCGCAATGAACGCACTCACTGAGTCACTGCGCGCGCCGGTGCGAACCGAATCACTGCGAATCGGGGGCGAGAAAGTCGCGGGCGATCGCCACTTCGAGGTTCGCTATCCCTACACCGGCGAGGTGGTCGCGCTCGTTCCAAGCGCGCAGGTCGCCGATGTGCGTCGCGCGATCGACATCGGTGCGAAGTTTCGCAGCGCGCTGACGCGGCACGATCGTTACCGAATCCTGATGAAGGCAGGCGAAATCATCGCCAAGCGGCGCGACGAGATCGCGCGACTGATCACTCTGGAATCCG
>JACCZX010000142.1 GCA_013695705.1 Burkholderiaceae bacterium
AAGTACACAGCCTCACGTGGGACGAACTGTGCAAAGCGCCCGCCGCGCCGCTGCAGTTTCAGCGGTTCTCTTTCAATCACCCGCTCTACATCATGTTCACGTCGGGAACGACCGGGCTACCCAAGGGTATCGTTCATTCGACGGGCGGCACGCTGCTACAGCATCGCAAGGAACACGTGCTGCACAGCGATGTGAGGCCGGGCGATGTGATGAGTTGGTACACCAACACGGCGTGGATGATGTATCACTGGTTCATCTCCGGGCTCGCGAGCCACGCCGCCGTTGTGCTGTACGACGGTGCGGCGATCGTCAAGCGCAAAGACAAAGATGATGTCGGCATTCTGTGGCGGATGGCCGAAGACGCCGGCGTAACTCACTTCGGCACCAGTCCGCGCTACCTCGCGGCGCTGATGGAAGCGGGCTATGAGCCAGGACACCAGCACGACTTGAGCGCACTGCGCAGCGTGTTATCCGCCGGGTCGCCCGTATCGGCGGAGCAATATGACTGGCTCTACAGCGCGGTCAAACGCGACATGATTTTTGCGTCGATCTCCGGTGGTACGGAAATCATGGGGTGCTTTGTGCTTGGATCGCCGCTGCATCCGGTGCGGCGCGGAGAGATCACCTGCAAGGGGCTCGGCCTGGCAGTCGACGTGCTCGATGAGCGCGGCGCATCGATCATCGGCCGCAAGGGCGACTTGGTCTGCACTGAGCCGTTCCCCAGTGCGCCGCTCACCTTCTGGGGCGAAAATGGAGACGCGCGCTATCACGCTGCGTACTTCGAAGCGCGTCCCGGAATCTGGACGCACGGCGATCTCGCCGAACAGACCATTCGCAACACGGTCATCATCTATGGTCGAAGCGACACCACGCTGAAGCCGGGCGGCGTGCGGATCGGCACCGCAGAGATCTATCGAGTCATCGATGCGCAGCCGGAAATCCAGGACTCGATCGTCTTCGGGTATCCAGCGGATGGAGACGAAGACATCGTGCTGTGCGTGGTGATGAAAGACGGAATGCCGATGGATGAGTTGCTGATCAAGCGCATCCGCGCGGAGATTCGGCAGAATGCATCACCGCGTCACGTACCGCGCCGCATTTTCCAGGTCGGCGCCGTGCCGTATACGCTGAACGGCAAGAAAGTCGAAGGGGCCGCCAAGGCGACGGCCACAGGTGCACCCGTGAAAAATGTTGGATCGATCATCAACCCTGAGTGTCTCGCCGAGTACGCCGCACTGATGCAAGGAAGCTGACAGTGGCCGGCCGTTCATTGGGCGCGATCGCCGGCATCGGCGAACTGAAGCCGGTTCGTCGTACGCAAGGCGCAACGACGCTCGGCTTGATCGCCGAGACGGTTCGGCTGGCCGTCGAAGACGCCGGCCTTGACAAGGACGCGATCGATGGCCTGCTGGTGGGGCCGCAGGTGGGCGAGACGCCGCAGCATGTGCCGGCAACCGTCGCCGAATACCTCGGCATCCAGCCGCGCATGGCCAACGTGGTCGACCTCGGCGGCGCCTCGGGTGCCGGCATGGTGTGGCGCGCGGCAGCAGCGATTGCCGCAGGGATGTGCGACGCAGTCGTCTGCGTGCTGGCCAACACGCGCGAAGACGAGGTGTCGCGTTCTCCAAACCGCAACCCGATCCGGGAATTCGATGTGCCGTTCGGCGCGTCCGGGGCCAATATCTCGTACGCGCTGCCGATGCAGCGGCATATGGCGGAATACGGATCCACGCCCGCGCAATTCGCCCGCATCGCGGCCGCGGCAAGAGACAACGCGCAACTCAATCCGCTCGCGATTTTCCACGGGCATCCGGCGTCGGTCGACGACATCCTGGCGTCGCCGATCATCGCCAGCCCGTTGCACTTGTACGAAATCGTCATGCCCGTGGCGGGGGGCGAGGCCGTGGTCGTCGTCAGCGCAGAACGTGCGCGCGGCCTGAAGCATCTGCCGGTGCATCTGCTGGGTGCCGGCGAAAAGGTGACGCACCGGGCGATCAGCCAGGCGCCGTCGTTGACCTCGGGCCCGTTGAAGCCGGCGATGCAACAAGCGCTGGCCCGTGCCGGCGCCAGCGCCGACGCGATGAGCCTGCTGTCGTTCTACGACTGCTACACGGTGATGGTCGCAATGACTATCGAAGACGCTGGCCTGTGCCCGGCCGGTGGTTTCGGCCGCTGGATCGAAGACCACAGTCTGGGCTACGACGGCGACTTTCCGCTCAACACCCACGGCGGTCAGCTCGGCTTCGGCCAACCCGATCTGGCGGGTGGCATGACCCACGTCGTCGAGGCGGTGCGGCAGTTGCGCCATGAGGCAGGTGTTCGGCAGATCAGGAACGCGCAGCTCGCGCTGGTGACCGGCAACGGCGCCACCGTCAGCGAAGCCACCGCCCTGGTGTTGGGGGCCGACGCATGACCGAATTCGAATCGCTTGCGGTGCCGGGGCCGATTCCAACCAGCGTCAGTCGCCCGTTCTGGGACGCCGCCAGCGAGGGCCGGTTCACGCTGCAGCGCTGCGACGCCTGCGGCAGTTGGATCTTCTATCCCCGCAGTCACTGCCCGCAGTGCTGGAGCCCGCGGCTCACTTGGCAAGAGGCGAGCGGCCGCGGCACGGTGAAGAGCTTTTCCGTGATTCATCGACCGGGGCATCCCGGCTGGAAGGTTGCGACGCCGTACATCGTTGCGCTGATCGAGCTGACTGAAGGCCCGACAATGCTCAGCACGCTGGTCGACGTGCCGCTCGATTCGGTCCGTGTCGGCATGCGCGTTGCCGTACGCTTCGTGCCGGTCGGCAAGTTCGCGCTGCCGATGTTTGCGCCGCTTCAATCGACCAAGGAG